>JAPLPA010000057.1 GCA_026400415.1 Afipia sp.
ACTTCGCGGCGGATGGCCTGACCGACGCTGACCATCGAGTCTCCGGCGAGTTTTTCAGGTTCGGAAAAAAGAACCGCTATCTGCGCCATCGATTGGGTGATCAGGCTCAGCTCCTGACTGCGCCGGGCAAGCATCGCCATGAAATAAAACAGGATCAGCGGTGCAAGGAACAGCGCGGCGAGGCCGACCAGCGCCAGCGCGCCGCCGCCCTCCTGGCCTGCGATGGATTCGAGCGCGGGCATGAACAAGAATGTCAGCAGGCCGCCGGCGATGATCCACAGACCGGCGAACAACGATGCGATAGTGTAGGCGCTGCGGCGCGGACGGCCCTTCTGGATGGTCTGCAGCATTTCGCCGATCGTCTCGCGATCGTCATTGGCGGCGCGTCCGAAGCGCGGCTGCTGAATGTCCTCGTCGGCACGAAGATCAAGCGGGAGACTTGAGGTATCCCGGCGCAGCGATCCGCGGCGTCCGCCTTCCGGCTTGGGTGAACCGACGCTGAGAGCGTCCTGGATAGCCGACATTGCGACTTCGGTGGGATCCTTGATCTTCGGATTTTTTGCCATGTGTCGTGTACGCCCTTACATCACCACATCCGAACGCGCGCCGCACAAAAAACCGGTCGCGCCGGATTGTTGCCCCGATACTGTCGAGCACTGCGAAAGTGAAATTTCCCGCCGCCCAGCGGTTGTCCCGTACTTCCGCAAACATCCTATTGGCTTGGCGGGTCGAATGAAATGCCGCGCGTTAAGAACATTTTAATCATCGTTAATCGGCGCGCGTCAAAATTTCTCGGAGCGTGCGAAATTCACGCGGGATCGCTCATATGATGGCGCTCGCACGACCGAAAAGCGGCAGAAAAGCGGCAGGTACGCGTTACGTTCCGTTAACCAGACATGTGATTGGCTCGGCAGATGTGCGGTTCCGGAGGCTCCGGCGCCGCTAGAATTCGGATCCGATCATGTCGCTTCATCTGGAACAGGTTCACTGGATGCCATCGCCGCCGCTTGTTCCCGACGACCCGCCAATCGATCTTCAACATCTTGCACGCATGACGCTCGGAGAGCCCGGCCTTGAGCGCGAAGTGCTGTCGCTATTCGCCACGCAGAGCCGAGATCTGATTGCCCGGCTGATAACGCTGCCCGACGACGCCGCGGCTCTCGCCCATACGCTGAAAGGATCCGCGCGTGCCATCGGCGCGTTTCGCGTCGCGGAGGCCGCTCTTTATTTAGAGGGCGCGCTTCGTGACGAACACGACCTGACAGGTGCCCTCCCTGCCTGATCCCTGCCTGAACCCCGCCTGACCCCGGAAATACGGGCCTTTCATCCGCTTTCTGGTGCTGGCGTCCGTTGGGCCGACCCGTTATAGGACTGCATCGTTATTTTCGGGCAGCACGAGCAATTATGGTCAAAGTCAACTTCACCGATCACACCGGAACCACGCGCACTGTTGATGTGGAGGCCGGAGCCACCGTGATGGAGGCTGCGATCCGCAACGCAATTCCCGGCATAGAAGCCGAATGCGGCGGCGCCTGCGCCTGCGCGACCTGCCATGTCTATGTCGATGCACCCTGGGGCGAGAAAGTCGGCGCGCCGACCCCGATGGAAGAAGACATGCTCGATTTCGGCTTCGATGTGCGACCTAATTCGCGGCTGTCGTGCCAGATCAAGATAACCGACGAACTCGAAGGCCTTTCGCTGTCGACGCCTGAGCGACAAGCCTGAATTCCAGAGCCTGAATTTCGAATCCTAAAACAAAACCCCGGATCGCTCCGGGGTTTTCGTTGATTGGCTGGGATACAGCCGCAGGACGAATGACGGCGCTTAGTAAGCGCGCTGAGGATAGCGCTGTCTGATCGGGCGCTCGACAGGAAGTGCCTGCGTGTAGCGCCGGTTGGGGTCGCAACTCCCGTTCAGACCTTGTGCCGACATCCGGCACTGATCCATCGTGCTGTAGTCGCATCGTTCCACATAGCCACCCCAACCCTCGACGTAACTCAGGCAGTATGGATACTCGGTGGCTTCTGCGCGTGTGGCGGATGTCATCAAAGCCGGTAAGGAGAGCACCGCGGTGGCCACAAACATCTGAGCAATTTTTTTCATCGTGTTTCCTTTGTGGGTGTCAGATTTCTAACGCTTCAGGGCCGCGATTATTCCAAACGCAATCGACCTATCTCAAGTTCCGCGCAGCATCCACGGCTTGAATTTGGCGATGATCTCGCTGGTCACAGCCGCCGGCTTGCGGGTCGCTTCATCGACCAGCACTGTCACGGCGTCAGCCGTCGCCGCACACTTCCCGTTCGAGAACACCACCTGTGTGTAGGTGACGGACGTGCGGCCGATCCGGTTCACGCCCAGTCCCAACTCGATGGTACCCGGCCAGCGCACTTCCGATTTGAAGTCGATGGCGAGCCGCACCAGCATCCAACTTAGGCCGGCAGGCATTAGGCCGTAAGCGGGGTTGCGGATCAAAGTTACGCGGCCGGTCTCGAAATAACTCGCATAGACCGCATTGTTGACGTGCTGCTGCGGATCCAAATCGGCAAAGCGGACATTGTCAGAAACCCGAAAAGGAAAGTCTTCCAATCGAGAGGGCGAATTGAGGCTGATCGGTGCGTTCAATGGTCAATCTCCGGGACGCCATCGCTTTATGGGAAAAGTGCACCTGCTGACAGCCAAATATCGGGACCCGACAATGCGTTCAAGCGGCCCCTGATAGGCGCATTTATCGCTTTCCCGAAGCGGCTATCTTGGCTAGACAGACCCCCGAAACGCAGGCTTTTCCTGCTATTTCCCAGCAAAATCCATTTATCTGAGCGAAGCGGAACGAGCATGGCTGAAACGATCAAAACGGATGTCCTGATTATCGGCGCC
>JAPLPA010000084.1 GCA_026400415.1 Afipia sp.
AGTCCTTGCGGCAGCCGTCCTGATGCTGTTCACAGGCTTTGCGGTCGCCAAAAGCACCATACCCTTGCCGAGGCCTCGCCCTGCGGATGCGCCTAAAGCCGAACCCGCGCCGGTCGCCGAAGAAGCCCCCAATGCCAGCCAGCAACCGGACGAAGTCAAACCGGAAGCGACCGAAGCCAAGCCGCCTGAGCCGTCGGCATGCCGGCTGGCGTTGACGGAAACAATCGCAATTGCGCCTTCTATCCCGCCGATTAAAGGTCCGGGCGCTTGCGGAGGTGACGATCTGGTGCGGCTCGAAGCTGTCGTGATTGCGGATAACCAAAAGGTGCCGGTCAAGCCCGCTGCAATCCTGCGATGCACGATGGCAACCGCAATCGCCGATTGGGTTCGCACCGATATGGCGCCGTTGGCTGTGAGCCTCGGCACGCGCCTCGCCGAGCTCGATAATTTCGACTCCTTCGAGTGCCGTGGCCGCAACCGTGTCAAAGGCGCGCGATTGTCCGAGCACGGACTTGCCAATGCGCTCGATGTGCGCGGTCTCAAGCTAGCCAATGGCGGCTCAATCTCGCTGACTGATCGCAACGTATCGCGCGAGACCCGCGAAACGGTGCTGCATAGTGTTTGCACGCGATTCATGACCGTGCTCGGCCCCGGCTCCGACTGGTATCACGAGGACCACATCCATCTCGATCTGGCCGAACGGCGCAACAACTACAAAATCTGCCAGTGGGGTGTCTACGATCCGCTGCCGGTCATCGCGCCATTGATGCCTGCGGACCGGCCGGAGGAAGCGCCGCCGCGTCTCACCGATGACGAGAAGGCAGCGCTTGAAAAATCTGCAGCATCGTCAGTCGTGCCCGATGAATCCGCGCCGGAGGCTGTGGAGGAGGAGCGCAAGCCCGCCGACACTGTTCAGGACAAGCCCGCGCGTCAAAAGCCGCGCAAATAAAAAGCGCCGGAGGTCCGGCGCTTTTTACTGTTTCAAATCGGAATGTGAAATTACTGCGAAGCCGTTCCGCCGAAAGCGCCTTGCAGCGCCATTTTGGAATTGTACGGCGAGTCGCCCTGCTTGGGGTCGAGTACGACGACAACGGTGTTCATCTTCGCGCGCGAATACAGATCGATGACATCCTCGTTGGTCATGCGGATGCAGCCCGACGAAATCGATGAGCCGATCATTTCCGGCGTCGGATGTCGGCGTCCACTTCGGCCATTCAGCCATATTGCCGACCTTGGCGATGCCCGAGAATGCGAGGGCTTCTTCGCCCACCGTGATGCCGTAACGAGTCGCCTTGCCGCCTTCCTGCCCGTCATAGAGATAGTGGTTGTCGGAATCGACGACGATCGAGCCCGGCAATTCCTTGCGATGATAGGTGACGATGGCGCGGCGGAACGGCGGCGCGACCGACACCTTGTCGTAGGTCGCCTTCGCAAGAAGCTCCTTGTCGCGTGGTTTCAGGCTGGCTTCTGGAGACTTCTCGAACGTGGTCGATGTCTGCATGCAGCCGGCCAGCGCCAGACCTGCGGACAGAAGGATTATTTTCGAGATGAGCGAGGACATTCCTGAATTCCAATGTCGAATCTGGCGTGTCACACGCCGAATCTAGCCTGCAGAAGTTTCTAATTTCGTGAACTTCTATTTGCGCTGAAACGCGTCGCGTTTCCAGCATTTCGGTGTTGGTTTTGCTACGCAACACGCCGCCTGTGACTTTCCGGGTTCATGTGGCGAGTTGTCGCACCCAGACGAAAAAAGCGCCGGTTTGACCGGCGCTTTCAGCTGAAATTCACGATGGACAGACGGTTACATCGTGCCGCCGCTCTGAAGCGCCATTTTGGAATTGTACGGCGAGTCGCCCTGTTTCGGATCGAGCACCACAACCACGGTTCCGACCTTGACCTTGCCGTAGAGGTCGATGACGTCCTCGTTGGTCAGGCGGATGCAGCCCGACGAAATCGACGCGCCGATATATTCCGGCTGGTTGGTGCCGTGAATGCGGAACAGCGTGTCCTTGCCACCGGAATAGAGGTAGATCGCGCGCGACCCCATTGGATTGTCGGGACCGCCCTTGACGAAGGTCGGCACGCCGAGCCGCGAAATCTCGCTCTTGGTGGGGTGCCAATCCGGCCATTCGGTCATGCCGCCAACCTTGGCGATCCCTGACCAGGCCATCGCTTCCTCCCCGACCGTAATGCCGTAGCGAAGCGCCTTGCCGCCTTCCATCACGTAATAAAGATAGTGATTGTCTGAATCGACAACGATCGAGCCCGGCAATTCCTTGCGGTGGTAATCCACAATGGCGCGGCGAAAAGGCTGCGCGACCGGAACCTTGTCGTAGCTGACCTTGGCCAGATATTCCTTGTCGCGCGGCTTCAGCGTCGCGTCCGAGGTCGCCTCGAATTTGGAAGCAACGGAGGTCATGAACTGGCTTTCGAAAAAATTGTCGCGCGTCACCACGCCACATGGCCTTAACAGCACGATTCTGCGCAGGCCGCTGCCCACTATAAACGCCAGAAGTTTCCAATTTTCCAGTCATTCTCCGGTGATGTTGCTACGCAGCGGCCAGCTGTGACTTTGCTGCCGCACCCAGCAAAACCTCACGTGAATGTGCTGATTTTCGGAGCAGAATCCGGTCTCCGGGCGGTGGCTCAGGCCGCGTAGTCCGGCATTTTCGAGCCGTCCAGCCGGATGTCCGAGGTTCGGCTTTGGTCATCAGGAACCCGGATGGGACCCATCGTCGGACCTGTCGGCGGGAATCGGCGCAATTTGCGCTTTGAAGCCAGATGGCCGACAGGTTGTCCAACGCGCGCGTTTCCGGAGCGGTCCATGCTGTCAGTGTTTGTGCCAACTGCCTCCTCGTTGAAGCGGCTCGAGACCGTCGAGGCCGACGCGCTGCCGTCGAACGCCGTCTGGATCGACCTGAAATCTCCCTCACCCGGCGAGGATAAGGCGGTCGAGAAGCTGGTCGGCATCGAGATCCCGACCCGCGAGGACATGCAGGAAATCGAAATTTCCAGCCGTCTTTATGTCGAGAATAACGCGCGCTACATGACCGCGACCCTGATGTGCGCGGCGGACTCCCACGCTCCGCGCACCACGCCCGTCACATTCATTCTCACCGACCATCGCCTTGTTACCGTGCGCTACGACGAACCGAAACCGTTCGCGCTGATCGCGGCGAAACTCGCGCGCAACTGCGCGCCGAACATCACCGGCGACGCCGTGTTGCTCGAATTGCTCGACGGCGTGATCGACCGCTGCGCCGATATGCTGGAGCGCACCGGTGCCGACGTCGACGCCGGGTCGTCGCAGATTTTCGAACCATCGGCCGAGCGCGGCCACGCGGCGACGTATTCGCAAATCCTGCTCACCACTCGATCGGCCGGCTGATTTCATTCGTGCTGGTGGAGACCGACACTGGGCGCTGGACCAAGGACCAGAAGGCGCAGTTCAAGACCCAGCAGCGCGACATCGCCTCGCTCACCGATCACGCCTCCTATCTGTCGAACAAGATCACATTCGTGCTCGACGCGATGCTTGGCGTCGTCAACCTCGAGCAGAACAACATCATCAAGCTGTTCTCCGTGATGGCCGTGGTGCTGATGCCGCCGACGCTCATTGCGTCGATCTACGGCATGAACTTCAAGACCATGCCGGAGCTTGAACACCCATGGGGCTATCCGATCGCGCTTGTGGCGATGCTGCTCGCGGCCGTGTTGCCCTATGCGTTTTTCAAGTGGAAGCGGTGGTTGTAGTTCAATCCGCTAAACGTGCTGGCCGCCGTTGATGTGGATTTCCGCGCCGTTTACGTAAGACGATGTTTCGGTGCACAGCACGTAAATGATCTTTGCAACTTCATCGGGCGTGCCGAGACGATTGAGAGGAATCTGTTCGTCGACGATTTTCTCCGTGCCGGGAGAAAGAATCGACGTATCGATCTCGCCCGGCGCAATCGCATTGACGCGCACGCCGACGCGGCCGAAATCGGCAGCCATTTCTCTCGTGAGAGAAGCCAGCGCGGCCTTCGATGTCGCGTAGGCCGCGCCCGCAAATGGATGCACGCGCGAGCCTGCAATCGACGTGACGTTCACGACGGAGCCTTTGGCGGCCTTCAGCTCGTTCAGAAGTCCGCGCGCCATCATGATCGGCGCGAAGAAATTCACATGAAACACCTGCGCCCATGTGTCCATTTCGGTGTCGATCGTGCCCATGCGCGTGCCGCCTTCGGCTTTCGGCGAAATCGCTGCGTTGTTCACCAGCGCATGCAACTCGCCCCCGATGCGATCTTTCACTTCGGCGATGGCGCGTTCGGTATCCTTGGCGTCGGCAAGATCGACCTGGATATGATCTTCCGGTCCGGCACCCCAAGGACATTGTTCGGGAAACGGATGCCGCGAACATGTCAGAACCCGCCAGCCGGCACTCGCAAAACGGATCACGGTCGCGTGGCCAATCCCGCGGCTTGCGCCGGTCAAAAGCATGGTGCGCCGGGAGTTGTTGGATTCAACAGAAGTGGAATGAGGCATGTCAGCAATGTCGCCTTTCGGCGTGCGAGTTCAAGGTCAGGCAGATTATAATGAATAGAGCCTTGTCATGGATAGAGCCGCGTCTTGGCCCAGTTTGCATTTGCATCGCGCGTGAATTCGATGCGGTCGTGCAGACGAAACGGCCTGTCGTGCCAGAACTCGAACGACAAAGGCGCAATTCGCCATCCGCTCCAGCCTTGCGGGCGCGGTACATCGCCCACGGCATATTTGGCGGCATTCAGCGCAATGGCCTTTTCAAACGCCATGCGGCTTTCCAGCGGCTTGGATTGCTGGCTCGCCCATGCGCCGATCTGCGCTTGCTTGGGCCGCGTTGCGAAATAGGCGTCGGCCTCCTCAGAAGTGACTGGCGTGACCGTGCCGCGCACGCGGATTTGCCGGCGCAGCGACTTCCAGTGAAACAGAATCGCTGCCTTCGGGTTGGCGGCAAGTTCGCGGCCCTTGGCGCTGTCGATGTGGCTGTAAAAAACAAAACCTTCCGCGTCGTAACCCTTGAGGAGCACCATGCGGACATCGGGCAGGCCCGACTTGTCGACGGTCGCCAGCGCCATGGCGTTCGGGTCGTTCGGCTCGGATTTTACCGCTTCCGAAAACCATGCGGCAAAAAGGCCAAAGGGCTCCTGAGCCTCTGTAAAATCACCGGAAATTAACGGGTGTTTGATCTGCTCTGGACTGTTCATGTCTGGAGTGCCCGATTGACTCGTTTTGCGCCCATTTGCGCCCTGCCTGCTGATCGCAGACCCTCATATAGGGTACGCGCGGGCTTCGGCCTATCGCCGATCCGGCGAATGGCCATGCTGCTGGCGGTGATTGCGATCGGCGCAACCGAGGGTGGCTGCAGCTTCCGGCTCGGCTCGATGTTCGACAAGGACAAGGGCGACGCCTCCGATGTGACCGGTTCGATCGGGCCGGTTGCGCGGGTTAGCGACGATACAAATCTGACGGATGCCGACATGGCGCTGGCGCGGAATGCGGCCTCTGACATTTTGAGCCGGGGCGGCAAAGATGCCAGCCAGCCTTGGGAAAATCCCGAGACCGGCGCGCGAGGTTCGGTGACGCCGCTTGCGACCACTTATGCTTCGGAAGGCAAGGTCTGCCGGGATTTTCTGGCGAGCTATGTGCGCGGCACCAATGAGGGCTGGCTGCAGGGCGAAGCCTGTCAGCAAGGCCAGGGACCATGGCAGATTCGCCAGATGAAACCCTGGAAACGAAGCTAGGCAATCCGGACAAAAAGCTGGCTGCATTACGGGGTGGGGACAATCGTCCGGTTTTGAATTCCGTGAGGGAGAGAGTTGATGCGTGACCCCTATGAGGTCCTGGGGGTGCAGAAGGGTGCGAGTGCGGCGGCGATCAAGAGCGCCTTTCGCAAGCTTGCCAAGAAGCATCACCCCGACGCCAACAAGGGCGACGCCAAGGCCGCCGACCGTTTTGCCGAACTGAACAGCGCCAACGAAATCCTCGGCGACGAGGACAAGCGCAAGCAGTTCGACCGCGGCGAGATCGACGCTGAAGGAAAGCCCCGTTTTCAGGGCGGATTCGAAGGCGGCGGTTCACCGTTCGGTGCCGGGCGCGGCGCACGCGGCCGCGCTGGGCCGGGCGGATTCGAATATTCGTTCAACAGTGGCGGACCCGGTGCCGGCATGGGTGCCGGCGGCTTCGAGGACATTCTCAAAAGCATGTTCGGCGGACGAGCCGGAGGCGGCATGGGCGCGGGCATGGGCGGCGCGCGCTTCGAACAGGAGCAGCCGTTCGCCGCCGATCTCGATCTGGCCGTCACGATGAGTGTCTCGCTCGAAGACTCAATGAAGGGTGCGACGCGTCGCGTGCGATTGCCGACGGGTAAGGAATTGAACGTCAAGATTCCGGCGGGCGTCACGGCCGGTCAGCAAATCAGATTGAAGGGGCAGGGCGAGACCGCACCGGGTCATCGTCCCGGCGATGTGCTGATCAACATCACCATCGCTCCGCATCCGTTTTTCAAAGTCGAGGGGAACGACTTGCGGCTTGAGTTGCCGATCACGCTTGATGAAGCGGTGCTTGGTGCGAAGGTGCGCGTGCCGACGCTGGACGGCGCGGTGCAACTGTCGATCCCGAAAAACACATCGAGCGGGCGCACGTTTCGCCTCAAGGGCAAGGGCCTGCCGCACAAGACATCGAGCAACCTGGGGGAATTCGGCGATCTGTTCGCCGTGACGCGCATCGGTTTGCCGGACGGCAACGATGCCGAACTGGAAGCGCTGATGGAAAAATGGCGCGCCGATCATCCGTACAATCCGCGCAAGGATCTCGGCGAATAACGCGATAAGGCGAAATTGTGCCGTTTGCGTTGTTTGCGGCGCTCCGCGCGCGCTAACGCGCTGCGCCTCATGGTGAAAACTCCGATCACAATTTTGCCGTTGCGCATAACGGCCAAACGGTGACGGACTTGGAATCGAGTGGCGGGATTGCGGCGATTGCGTTTTGACGACCGCAACTCTACGATTCGCAACGAATCGCGTTGAGTTTCCGCCTTCACAATCCACAACAATCGCCGGGGAACATCAGAATGAAAATATCATCCGCGCTTCGCGCATTTCTCATTGCATTCACGGCACTCGTCGCCGGCTTCTCATCCGCGCAGGCCGACAGCGGCAGCGTGCAGCTCACGATCTACAAAGCCGGCTGGGTAATCGGTGGCTCGGGCGGCGGCGGCACGCTCAACTTTCAGGGTCGCACCTATCGTCTCTCCGCTGGCGGCATCGATTACGGCCTTGTGTTCGGCGGATCGAAGACGGTGCTCCGCGGCCGCGTCAGCAACATCAATCGTCCGTCGGACATCGCGGGCGTCTATGGTGCAGCGGGCGCGGGCCTTGCGGTCGGCGGCGGCGCGCGCGCCATCGTGCTCACCAATCAGAAGGGCGCGGTGCTCGAACTCTCCGGCCAGCAGGTTGGCCTTATGGCGAATCTGGATTTGAGCGGACTGGCGATTTCGCTGAAATAACTTCCGCGCATTGAGAAATTTTGAGAGGCCGGGCGCAATGCCCGGCTTTTTTCAATTCAGGACGACGAACGATGCGTTCAGCAGCGTCGCGAACGATACCCATGCGAGGTATGGTGCGAACAGCCATGCGGAGATTTTATCGTCGCGGCGCGTGAGCGCGATGAACGCCGCAATCGCAATCGCCATTGCGGTGATGACGATTAGCGCAAGTGTCATTTTATGCGCGCCAAAAAATAGTGGCGACCACGAAAAATTCAGCGCCATCTGCGCGAACCAGACTTTCATCGCGGTACTCGTGCGCTCGCGCATCCATGTGCGCCAGCCCGCAATGGCGATGAACACGTAGAGCACGGTCCACACCGGCGCGAAAATCCAGTTCGGCGGATTAAACGGCGGCTTGTTCAGCGCCGCATACCACGCGCCCGTCGGATTGCTGACGCCGATAAAGATGCCGCTGCCGACAACGACGATCAGGAAGATGGCGAGTGTGAGATAACGGTTCATGCCTTGAGCCACGCGACGCCTTCGATCTCGATTAACATTTTCGGATCGGGCAGCGCCACCACGACGCAGGTCGTCCGCGCGGGAAACGGCGCGGGACCGAAAGCTATCGCGTAGAGCTTGTTCATTGTGACGACGTCGGACGCGCGCGTCAGGAGCACGTTGACCTTCGCGAGTTGCCCAAGCGACGTGCCCGCTTCGCTGAGCGTGCGCGTCAAATTGGCGACGACATTGGCGAACTGCGCCTCGAACGAATCCGGCAGTTCGCCCTTCGCATCGAAACCCGGAATGCCGGAGATGAAAACGAAATGTTCGGCAACGGTCGCGAACGACAGCGGCGGCGCCTTGATGCCGGGCGGCGGAGCGATGTGGGTGAAGGGCACGGCGATTACTTCAATGCGAGAACGACAGGTCCGGCGACGGGATCGGTGACGCCGAGTCCGCCGCCGAGGTCGTCGAGCGTGTCGCGGAAAGAGTTAAGCGTTGCGATCATGTTCGGACGCGCGCCCGCAATGGCTTCCATGCTGTCCCACTCGGCGATGATGCAATAGGTCTGGTCGCCCGTCTTGACGATGTTGACGTGACGCAATCCCTTCCAGTCGTTGGCCACGTTCTTGTGCGCGTCGAGGAATTCCTTCTCGCGCCCGGGTTTCACTTTGAAGCGCACGGCGTTAAAAGCGGTCATTGCGTTTTCCTCCCGTTGTCTCCGATGAGCCGCCGCAGNNCGCCGCAGCGGTCCATCGAGCGTGTTGACGAGAAATCCGAGCAGCGCCCATTTCGGCTCGACGAGACTGATGATCACGGCGGCGAGCGCAGACGCAATCAGCATACTCAATCCGATGCGATCCTCAATCTTGCGTTGTTCGCTTGGGCGATATTCCGACAGCGTCACCATGCGAAACGCCGCCAGCGCGAACGCAACGGTATTCGCCGCGTAGAACCACACAGCGGGCGCGAGCGTCGGATAGCGGCCGATCAGCATCGTGGTGAACGGTACGAAGGTGATGAGCAGAAGATGCACCATCGCCCATCGCGTGTAGGCCTCGCTGACCTCCTCGCCGCGAGGCGCGAGCTTCACCATGCCGGCCCAGCGCAGCGCCAGCACATAGAAGCTGACCGCGTAGACGAACATCTGGCTGCCAAGCTCCGCGATGCGCTGGAGCAGTTCGGATGAATTCTGCGGTTGGAAATTTTCCGGCAGCCGCAGGTCGATGACCAGCAGCGTCATCGCCACGGCGAACACGCCGTCGGTCAGTGCATCGAGGCGGGATTTGGGGATCATTCGAGATTATTTCTTTTCTGAAACTAATTCCTTTTGCAGGAAGTATCCTTTGATTGCTTGTAAAAATATGAAAATACCATCTTCGCGACCTCGCTGATCTATATAGCCGACAAAGCAGTATGGACGGATTTCTGTCGCCGATTCGATAAATGGACGGCCTTCTTCAGGACGTGTTTGATGTAGTAGGTATGTCTTCGTAAGCGATCTGCCCGCTTCTAAAGGAAGATCTTCTTGAATGCTCTCGTAAACGACGAGATGCACAGCGGAGATTTCCGAGGGCTTAGGATACTTAAATTCAGCGTTCTTGTCGGGGGCCAATTCTGATTTGAAAATTGGAACGCGACATAAAGCTCCATTATTTGGAACAATGCGATTGCTGCCGTTGTTCTGGAAGAGAATAGAAACTTTCTTGCGTTCGATTGACGAAACACTTGCGACAACAATGGGCTCAAAGGGATCAACGAATAGCGATCGATAAAGATCAGAAATGTTTTTATGAGCTAAGCTCACAACCGAGATAAGCGCTATCAATAGTGCGATTGTCGTATTGCCGAATTCAAAATATCGGCGATAATTCTGATAGCTTCCACATTTGACGCATTTGATAGCCGACGCCGGGATCTTCGAGGCGCAAGCGACGCAAGGTTTCGACTTGCTGCCTCGTTTTGCAAGATTCTCGGTCGTCATCATCAGTTTCCACGATCAACTCACAACACCTTATTGCTCTCCTTCACCTTCTCGGCGTCGAGATACACGCTCGATCCCATGTCCTTGAATTTCTGGCTCATGCTCGCCATGCCGTCCTCAATCACGCCTGAGATCGATATGCCCGCTGATAATCCAAGCGCGGCCTTCTCATTGTCGCCGAGTGACGCCGCATAGTCGCGCACGTCCTGCGTGATTTTCATCGAGCAGAATTTCGGCCCGCACATCGAACAGAAATGTGCAACTTTATGCGCTTCCTTCGGCAGCGTCTCGTCGTGATAGGCAACAGCCGTATCCGGATCGAGGCCGAGGTTGAACTGATCCTGCCAGCGGAAATCGAAACGCGCGCGTGACAGCGCATCGTCGCGCAGCTGCGCCGCGGGATGACCCTTGGCGAGATCGGACGCATGCGCCGCGATCTTGTAGGTGATGACGCCAACTTTGACGTCGTCGCGGTTCGGCAGGCCGAGATGTTCCTTCGGCGTCACATAACAAAGCATCGCGCAACCGAACCAGCCGATCATCGCAGCGCCAATGCCAGACGTGATGTGATCGTAGCCCGGTGCGATGTCGGTGGTCAGCGGGCCAAGCGTGTAGAACGGCGCTTCGCCGCATTCCTTCAGCTGCTTGTCCATGTTGATCTTGATCTTATGCATCGGCACGTGGCCGGGGCCTTCGATCATCACCTGACAGCCTTTCGCCCACGCGATCTTCGTGAGTTCGCCGAGCGTTTCGAGTTCGGCGAATTGCGCGCGGTCGTTGGCGTCCGCAATCGAGCCGGGACGCAGACCGTCGCCGAGAGAGAACGACACGTCATACTTGCGCATGAGATCGCAGATGTCCTCGAAGTGCGTGTAGAGGAAACTTTCCTTGTGATGCGCGAGGCACCACTTCGCCATGATCGATCCGCCGCGTGACACGATGCCGGTGACGCGATTTGCGGTGAGGTGAATATATGGAAGGCGCACGCCGGCATGAATGGTGAAATAATCCACGCCCTGTTCGCACTGTTCGACCAGCGTGTCGCGATACAATTCCCATGTGAGCTTGACCGGATCGCCGTCGCATTTTTCCAGCGCCTGATAAATAGGAACGGTGCCGATCGGAATCGGCGCGTTGCGCAAAATCCATTCGCGCGTGGTGTGGATGTTGCGGCCCGTCGAGAGGTCCATCACGGTGTCGGCGCCCCAGCGGATCGCCCACACCATCTTGTCGACTTCTTCCTCGACTGACGAAGTGACTGCGCTGTTGCCGATGTTGGCGTTGATCTTGGTCAGGAAGTTGCGGCCGATAATCATCGGCTCCAGTTCGGCGTGGTTGATGTTGCAGGGGATGATCGCGCGGCCACGTGCGATCTCAGAGCGCACGAATTCCGGCG
>JAPLPA010000098.1 GCA_026400415.1 Afipia sp.
GGCACCATGCGCCAGATCACGCGCTTGATCGCCGGCATTTTGCCGCCGACCCAGTTGTCGTTTCGCTCCATGACAACTTCGGTGCCTGCGGTCCAACTCGTGACCTTGTAGGCGCCGGAGCCCGCAGTGTTTTGCTTGGTGTATTCGAGACCCCAGGGGTCCTTTTCAGTTACGTTCTTTTTCACCAGTTCAGAGTTGACGATGCAGGGCACGATTACCGCGAGATCGGGGACGGTGAGGCGATCCTTTTTTGCAAAATCGATGCGCACCGTGTTGTCATCGACGACGACAAATTGTTCAGGCTTGGTCAGCGATCCGGCACCCATCTGGAATGTCGGAAAGCCGCCGACGCTGACGGCGCGATCCAGCGACCATTTCACGTCCTTTGCGGTTACCGGCGCGCCGTCGTGGAAGGTGGCGTTCTTCTTGAGTTTGAACGTCACCGACATGTCGCCGATGTTCATGTCCTCGGCAAGTTCGGGTTTGAATTTGTCGCGATCGTAATAGGGAACGCCTGTCGGACCGTCTTTCATTTCGTGGGTGATGAGGCGGTCGTAGCAATTCCAAGACACTTCATAGCCGGGCACGTTGGTGCCGACGCCGTGAATGTCGAGATTGTTGGGGCCGCTCTCTGAGACGATCAGCAAGGTCTCGGATCGTGCGTCGGCCTTGGCCTGCGAAAAGATCGCAGGTGCTGACACCATTGTGCCCGCTGCGGTTCCGGTAACGGTCTTTAGAAAGTCGCGACGCTTCATGGTGATGCTCTCCAACACGAGTGATCGGTTGGATTGTGCATCGCAAGGTTTGTGCCAAATCAATCAAAGCGACAGAACATGCCTAAGGTTTTGATTTAGTTCGGATTTGGTCGCATCAGATAATAAACTCGGGAAAACGATCTTAAATGAAATTGCATACAAAGCGCCAAAAATGATTATTTCATAGGCATAATTACGCTGGCAGTCCGATGACCGGACGTGGACCTCCACTTACGAAAAGCCAGATTATTTAATCGAGGGTTTTACGTCGGCGACAGCGCGCGATCGCGTAACGGCTGTTGCGATATTTTCGGCCAGCAAGCGAGCGAAGCAGGAATAGCCCCAATCATTCATGTGAATGCCGTCGGGCCGGATAAAATGCTCGAATGAGATCGCTTGGTCTTCATGCCAATGCCGCATCGCTACGTAGCGTCGGAAAAGAGGAACGTGGGTTCGTTTTGCCACCCAGCCGATAAAGCCGACCATGTCGCGGACGGAAGACTTCGCATTCACGGCTGGTGCGAATTGGGGGTCGATCAATAGAATGTCCGTCCCACTTGCTTTGGCTCGCTCGATGCCCGCTTCCAGCGAGCTTCCAACGTCGTCGATGCTTTTGTCGCGCAGAACTGCGTTAGTGCCGACCTGCCAGATAATCATGTCGGGGTCGCGTGTAAGCGCAACATCCAAACGCACCAGCATCTGCGCTGCTTCTTCGCCGTTGGCACCGAAGTTCAGCACCGTGAAGGATTCCAGCGGAAACCGTCGCTTGAGTTCGCGGGCAAGTCTGCTGGGATAGGAAAATGCCGATGAACTCGCACCTGCGCCTGCAGTGGAGGAGGAGCCAAGCGCAACGATAGTTACAGCTTCGTGGGCGTTGAGGCGTTTCGTCATGCGCGCAATGGGGGCATCAAGCTGACTCAACGCCTTTGTCACCGTGCAGGGTTGATTAGCAAACACAGCTTCTAGATCGTCGGTCGCAACCGGGGCGATACTTGTCGAAGAGAGTTGCTGGGCGACCGAAGGTGCTGGCGGCAGCACCGACAAAGGCAAACTAAGGACAAGCGCCGCGCAAAGCGCAGCGACACTTGACGATCCTCGGGAATCTGAATTCCGGCGGAGCATGAACGCGGACCTGTACGTGCGGTCCTTGCGGCTCCGCGATGCCTTTAAGTATCGAAAAGGTACGGTTGGTACAACTGGAGTCTAAGCCGCGTGGAACTCATACCTAACGAATTTCCCGTTCACACAAGGACCTTCCTGCATTGCTGCGTCGCACAAAGAGGCTGTGTTTGCGGGGCCGCGGGCAAACCCGCAACCACGTCGCAAAAAGAGATGGGTGTTGATAGAATTAAGAAGCGAAACAAGATCGGTTACGACATGCGCCTGTTAAAAATTTTAGTATCGCTGGTCGCGGTTCTCATCTCGACCCAATCGCCGCTCTCTGCCGAACCGGTCGCAGTGACCTCAGTGCGTCGCTCACCAACCCGCTCGACCATGCAGCGTCTTGCATGGCGAATTGCAAGTTTTCCACTGCGGTCTACGATGACAATCCGCAAATCATCTGCGCCAAGCCTGTCCCTGCGGGAAAGCAGGTCGAGATGTGCATCGTGAAAGCTGCCGGCAACCCACTCTTGAAAGTCGTCGAGGGAATTGGCGATTGCAGCAAACTTTGAGGGCGAGGTGCCGACAAAGAGGCCCCGCATGAGCGGGGCTTCTTTGTCGGTGATGCTCAGCGTCCGAAGAACAGCCAGAGCAAGATGATGACCGGGATTGGAACACCCAGTAGCCACAACAACAATCCGCGTCCCATTTAATCCTCCATCCAAGATGTGCCTCGATCAATGCGACAACGTGGACGACGCAAACTGGTTCCGGTGAGGGAACGATAACAAATGAGCTACCAATGCCCGGTATTTGGCATTGATGTCCAAGGCTCGGCTGGCGCTTTCGCGTCGCCCTTTTGCAGTAGCTCGATGGAGTGCAAATCTGGCGAACGGATGAATGCCATCTGGCCGTCCCGCGGCGGACGGTTGATCGTGATGCCAAGCTTCATGAGGCGGTCGCAGGTTGCGTAGATGTCGTCGACTTCATAAGCGAGGTGGCCGAAATATCGATCTTCGCCGTATTTCTCTTCATCCCAATTGTAGGTGAGTTCGACGAGCGGCGCGCCGCGACCCTTAACCTGCCTGAACAAGCTTTCGTCTTCCGACGCGCAAAGGAACACCAGCGTGAATCTTGCTTTGTCGTTGTCGATCCGGCGCACTTCTTTCAGTCCCATGGCGTCGCGGTAGAATTTCATTGCGACGTCGAGATTTCTGACGCGCAGCATCGTGTGCAGGTAACGCATGTTTAGCTCCTTGAGTCCTTCGAGTTTATTGCCGCAATTCTTTTAGCTGTTATCCCGCCAGACAGGCAGTTGCCCTGCAACGGGATGCCGGGACGTCGATACGAATTCCATGATGGAGGCCGGAACTTTCGGCGTTGCAGCTTGTTATGTACCCAGTAACGAAAGGATTGGACCATGAAAAAGATTGCAATTGCTTTGGCGACGGTCGCGACGATCGCTGCAATTTCGGCGCCAGCTGAGGCGCGTGGTGGACGAAACGCGGCTATCGGGCTCGGTATTGCTGCCGGCGCATTGGCCGCTGGTGTGGCTGCGAGTTCGTACAATAACGGGTACGGATATAATGGTTACGGGTACAATGGTTATAACGCCTATAATTCGTACGATGCGCCCTACAACGGCGGCTATTACTATGGTCGGCCGAGTTACAATCGCAACCACAGCAACGATCCAAACCCTGTGGACATGAATCCCTATAGTCCGTACTAAGGTTAGAAGCTCAGAAAGCCCGGCATGTTTGCCGGGCTTTTTTCATAGCGCTCCTTTGAGATTTGCATCGGTCGGAAAAAGGCGCTGCTCTCGACTTGATTTAGGTTTCGCGCGATTATTGCGTTCTGGAATCGAGGGAGAGATCTATGGATTTCGCACAAGCTGTTCGTTCTGGCTTTAAGAATTACGTCGGCTTCGACGGCCGCGCGTCGCGATCCGAATATTGGTACTGGGCGCTTTTTTCTATCATCGCCACTCTAGTCGCGGGCGTGATGGACTCCTTTGTCGGTCTGGGATTTTTCAGCGGAGTTATCTCGCTTGGACTTTTCCTTCCCAGCATTGCGGTGGCGTTCCGCCGTTTTCACGATATGGATCGGACAGCGTGGTGGTTGCTGCTATCGCTGACGGGTGTCGGCGGCCTCATTATTATAATCTGGTTCTGTTTTCCGGGAACCGTAGGTCCAAATCGGTTCGGCCCTGACCCGCTGTAGATAATCAGTCGTGCGGTGCCGGTGAATGATTGCGTCTGATCTGCAAAGCGGAATTGCGTTGCTCGGCGATTTGATCGCTGAGGCCAAGAGCATCGTTCCGTTTACGGGAGCCGGGATTTCAACGGAGTGCGGCATTCCGGACTTCCGGTCACCCGGCGGCTTATGGTCTCGCAATCGGCCGATTCCGTTCGACGAATTCGTCGCGAGTCAGGATGCCAGGAATGAATCCTGGCGCAGGCGGTTTGCGATGGAGCCAAGCTTTGCTGCCGCAAAGCCCGGGCGAGGGCATCGCGCGCTCGCGTCGCTCTACAAGGCCGGCAAGATTCCTGCAATCATAACGCAGAATATCGACAACCTTCACCAATCATCAGGCTTCGCGCCCGATCACGTCGTCGAGCTTCACGGCAACACGACCTACGCGCGCTGCATCGGCTGCTGCAAGCGCTATGAGATCGCATGGGTGAAAAGCCAGTTCGACGAGGATGAAGAGGCACCGAGTTGCGAGGCTTGCGGCGACCCCGTCAAGTCGGCAACGATTTCGTTCGGCCAAGCCATGCCAGAGGACGAGATGCGCCGCGCGACCGAACTCACGCAACACTGCGATCTCTTTATCGCAATCGGATCGTCGCTGGTGGTCTGGCCGGCTGCGGGATTTCCGTTATTGGCGCGAAATTGCGGTGCGAGGCTTGTGATTATCAACAATGAACCAACAGACCAGGATGACATCGCCGATCTGGTGATCCACCACGATATCGGCGAGACGCTTGGACCCTTCGTCGGCAACTAGACTGGTTGTTTGATTCGCTTCGACGCAAGGTTGTTCATAGGTCGCGTCTGATTTGTTTTTTGTCTTTCCGGCCCTTGCGGGAGTGTTAACGTCGAATCAAGAGATTCGCGTTGCGTTGCATGTTTTTTCGACGTGCAGCGAACTGCACGTAAGTCGTCACAGATGTGATCGACCGCAGAGTTTGGGGTCCGGGGGTCATGGGGTCGGACGGATTTGAGTCCAAGAGGCTCGATAGTAGGCTTGGTGGTCCAGCGTTAGCTGGATCCAGCTCTGGCAATGTTGCGCCGAACGAATTTTCTGGCGCTGATGATCGCAATATTTCGGTCGACGCGTTTGCGGGCGACGGCGCTGCGGTCAATCTCGTCGAAATATCCGGTACTATCAAATGGTTCGACGCTTCCAAGGGTTACGGATTTATCGTTCCTGATAATGGATCGCCTGATGTGCTTTTGCACGTCACAGTGCTACGGCGCGACGGCCA
>JAPLPA010000311.1:0-3207 GCA_026400415.1 Afipia sp.
CCGCCGAACCCGCTGGTAGTCCTATTGTACGAGAGGGATAAAAAGCCCGCCAATGAAAAAGGGGGGCTCAAGGCCCCCCTTTTAGTTCCATTTGGCCGCCGGATCAGGCGTTGTCGAAACGGCCCGCGGCATGCGCAGATATGGATTTTGATGACGGAGGACGTGCGGTTGCGCGACGGCTCCGAGCCGCGCGCGAATTCTCCGGCATCACCTGATGCCAGAGCGCAGCATGGCGTCGCTCACGCGTCCGCAACCTATGCGGCGCTCGATCTTGGCACCAACAATTGCCGGCTTCTCGTTGCGCGTCCATCCAACGACGGATTTCGCGTCATCGATTCCTTTTCGCGCATTATCCGGCTCGGCGAAGGAATCTCAACCACAGGCCGCATCAGCGATGCGGCGATCGAACGTGCGGTCAGCGCACTCGGCGTTTGCAGCGACAAAATTCGCGCCAAGGGTGCGAAGCGATTGCGCACTATCGCGACGGAAGCCTGCCGCGCTGCTGACAATTCCGACGCATTCCTCACGCTGATTGAGCGCGAAACCGGAATCAAACTTGAGATCATCGACCGTGAAACGGAATCCACCTTTGCGGTCATCGGCTGTTCGCCGTTGCTCGATCCCGAAGCGAAGGGCGCGATCCTGTTCGACATCGGCGGCGGATCGACCGAAGTGGTGCGGATCGAGCGACCGGCAGGCAATACGCATGCGCCGCCGGTGAAGGGGCCGTGGGTGTCGCTGCCACTCGGCGTCGTGACGCTGGCAGAACGCTTCGGCGGCCATGACGTCACGCGCGAATCCTACTCAGCGATGATCTCCGAAGTCTCATTGCGTCTGGCACCATTCGCCGCCGAGCACGGCCGCGATCTGTCGCGCATGCATCTACTTGGCACGTCAGGAACGGTCACGACGGTCGCAGGGATTCATCTTGGGCTGCCACGTTACGATCGCCGCAGGGTGGACGGACTATGGATGAACGACAGCGAGATCGATCAGGCCATCGAATTGCTTCAGTCGATGAGTTACGATGACCGCGCATCCAATGCCTGCATCGGAACGGAGCGGGCAGATTTGGTGCTGGCCGGCTGTGCCATTCTCGATGCCATTCGACAAGCATTCCCGCTGCCGCGCCTGCGGGTGGCGGATCGCGGACTGCGCGAGGGGATGCTGGTCGAGATGATGCGCGACGACGGACTTCTTCATTCGCCGTAATGGCAAGCATCGTGACTACGGTTGCGAAACATCGTATGCCGTAGCGTATGGCGATAGACACCACAGGCAGACTCCATGTCACAGTGAAGAGCGGCGGCAAGCGCAAGCTGTCGTCGAAATTGTGGCTGGAACGTCAACTCAACGATCCATATGTCGCGCAAGCCAAGCGCGACGGTTTCCGCTCGCGTGCGGCTTATAAGTTGCAGGAAATCGACGACAAGCACCGCTTTCTGAAACGAGGGCTTGTAGTCGTCGATCTCGGCGCGGCTCCGGGTGGATGGAGTCAGATTGCGGCCAGGCGTGTGGGTGCGACCGACGAGCCGAGCAAAGATCAAAGCAAGGATCGGGACAAGAATAGAGGCAAGGTCGTCGCCATCGACCTTCTTGAAATGCCTGAGTTGCCTGGCGTGATCTTCACGCAGATGGATTTTCTGGACGACAACGCACCATCGAAGCTGCGCGATATGGTCGGCGGCGGCGTGGATGTTGTGATGTCCGACATGGCGGCCAACACAACGGGTCACCGCAAGACCGATCAGTTGCGCATCCTTGGGTTGGTGGAAGGTGCCGCCGCATTCGCGTCTGACGTCCTCAATCCCGGCGGCACATTCGTCGCAAAGGTTTTTCAGAGCGGCGCGGACGCGGAGTTGCTGGCGCAACTCAAACGTGATTTTGCGGTGGTGAAGCATGTGAAGCCTGCCGCGAGCAGACAGGATTCCTCGGAGCGCTATGTGCTGGCGACTGGCTTTCGCGGAACATCGAAAGCCTAACCCAGTTTCTGATCCCGTACTTCATGCGTGGATTCCGCAGCGGCGGCTTCGACGGCTTTCGGCGTATCGGGTTCGATAGCCGTCTTGTGTCCCGAAATTTCGTTGCCTGCATCGTCCGGCAATTTCCAGAACGCGTAGGCCGACACAGCCGAGATGATGGAGACGACAACGAAAGCGGGCCAGAAGTCGCTGGCGCTCAATTCCGTGGCGTGACGCGTCGCCATCGTCGCCTCGACCGCAAATGCACCGACCGCGATACCGGCCGAAATTGCAAGCTGCTGATTGACGCTGACCAGCGTGGAGGCGCGGCTCATTTCGGACGTGTCGACTTCCGCGTAGGCCAGCGTGTTGATCGAGGTGAACTGGAGCGAGCGGAAGAACCCGCCGACGATCAGAATTATCATAATCAGCAAAAGCGGCGTGGACGGCGTGAACAGCGCGCAGGCGGCAATAAAAAATGAACTCGCCACCGCGTTGATGACCACGATTTTGCGGAAGCCGAAAGTGCGGATGATGCGTGCCGCCAATGTCTTCATGCCGAGAGCGCCGACCGCAGAGGCAAATGTTACAAGCCCCGATTTGAACGGCGACAGGCCAAAGCCGATCTGCATCAAGAGCGGCAGCAGGAATGGCAGCGCGCCGACACCCATTCTATACAGGAAGCCGCCGGTGAGACTTGCGCGCAATGTCTGGTGGCGCAGCAGTGTGAAATCCAAAACGGGCGATGCCGTACGCTTGGCGTGCAGCATATAGAACCACATCGCAACCGCACCGCCGCCGATCAGTCCGACAACCACCGGCCAAGGCAATAAACCTAGCCCAGCGACCGATAAACCGAACGCGATTCCGGCGACGCCCAGTCCCGCCAACACGAGACCGACGAGATCGAAGCGCTCCGGATCTTCGGCTCTGATCGGATCGATATATTTCAGCGCCATCCAAATGCCGAGCATGCCGATGGGAATGTTGATCAGAAAAATCCAGTGCCACGAAAAGTACGTGGTGATGAATCCACCGAGCGGAGGCCCCATCACTGGACCGATCAACGCCGGCACGGTGACCCATGCCATTGCGTTGACCAGTGCGCTTTTGTCGATGGTGCGCAGGATGACGAGGCGTCCGACCGGGATCATCATCGCGCCGCCAACGCCCTGCAGAATGCGTGCGATCACAAAGTCGGTGACGGAGTTCGAAATCGCGCAGCCGAGCGAGCCGATCATGAAGA
>JAPLPA010000311.1:3235-4696 GCA_026400415.1 Afipia sp.
GGCAGCGCTGAACACGGCGCGCGCGCCGAAGCGGTCGGCGGTCCAGCCGCTGGCCGGAATGAAAACCGCAAGCGACAGCAGATACGATGTGATGGCGAGTTTAAGTGTGAGCGGACTGGTCCCGATGTCGGCAGCAATCGCGGGCAGCGATGTCGCAATCACAGTCGAGTCCATGTTCTCCATGAACCACGCGGTGGCCACGATCAGGGGTATCAGGCGCTCTTTCTGCATCGGCTTATTTCGGCTCGGCTTGAGAAGACGGCGGGTCGGGTGCACAGATAGGCCAGTCCGGCGCAGCAGCGTCAATAAACTCGCCGTGACGGCAACCGTTCCGCAAGGCGGATTAACCAGCTCCGTCGCCGCACACGTCCCATGCGCAAAAACCCTTGGTTTATGGGCGAAATGCTTTGAATCTCGAATTCTTCATGCTATTGACCACCGTCAACCCCATCGATGGGCTTCGATTCGAGCGCGCTTTTGCGAGCAGCGCTCAATCCCGCACATCCTGAGGTTTCTGTCGCAGCGTGGGCGCTGCGTGAATTGGAGTTGGCGATGGCAATCAATGGATCGGGAATTCGCGAAGCATTCACGTTCGACGACGTGCTGCTCAAGCCGGGTCTCTCCGACATCATGCCCTCGGACGCAGATATCCGCACCCACCTGACACGCTCAATCCCGCTGAACATTCCGATCATCGCATCCGCGATGGACACCGTCACCGAAGCCGGAATGGCGATTGCGATGGCGCAGTCCGGCGGCATCGGTGTCATCCATCGCAATTTCGATCCGGACGGACAGGCCGCCCAGGTGCGACAGGTCAAGAAATTCGAATCCGGCATGGTGGTCAACCCGCTGACCATTGGCCCCGACGCCAAACTTCAGGACGCGCTCGACATGATGCGCGAACATGGCTTCTCGGGAATTCCGGTTGTGACCGGCGGCGAGGGCGGCAAGCCCGGCAAGCTCGTCGGCATTCTCACCAACCGCGACGTACGTTTCGCAACCGATCCGAACCAAAAAGTCTCCGAACTGATGACGCACGAGAATCTCGTGACGGTTCGCGAAGGTGTCAGCCAGACCGAAGCCAAGAAGATGCTGCATCAGAACCGCATCGAGAAATTATTGGTGGTGGACGACCAATACCGCTGCGTTGGCCTCATCACCGTCAAGGATATGGAAAAGGCGGTCGCCTATCCGCTGGCCTCGAAGGACGCGCAGGGGCGTCTGCGTGTGGCGGCGGCGACGACTGTCGGCGATGGCGGATTCGAACGCACCGAAAAATTGATCGAGGCCGGTGTCGATGTGATCGTGGTCGATACCGCCCACGGCCATTCGGTGCGCGTGCTGGAAGCCGTGACCCGCATCAAGAAACTCTCCAACGCCGTGCAGATCGTTGCGGGCAATGTCGCGACGTCTGAAGGCACACAGGCGCTGATCGATTCAGGCGCGGATGCCATCAAG
>JAPLPA010000291.1:0-6276 GCA_026400415.1 Afipia sp.
AAGGACGGACTAAAAATGGACGTCAACTGACGGCCGTTTCTCCTCCTAGCCCAGAAAAAAAACGGCCGCCTCGATGGGCGGCCGTTTCATGTCAGGTGTCATCACCGATCAAACGGCAATCAGGCCGTGATCTACAAAGTTGTAGCCAACTTCCCAGCGCTGATGCTGCTCGCTGTCCTCGGGATAAGGATTTTCGTGCGGCTCGTTGTTGAATCGCGCGAGTTTTCCTTGCTCGAACGGATCGCCATCGTCTGCTGCCATGGTTCGCCTCCCTTGGTTACGCCCTATAACGCGCAAGCCAATGAGTCGGTTTCCCGGCGTTTTGAAGATTGTTCACAGGAACGCAGCCAATTGTCGTCAATTGCGACGAAAGGGCGCGGATGGCATCGCTCCAAATAAAAACCCCGCAACTTGCGTTGCGGGGTTTTTGTTTTGAAAGCATGGCTCGTCAGTGGGCGAGGATTGCCAGCAGCAACAGCGCCACGATGTTGGTGATCTTGATCATAGGGTTTACAGCCGGACCCGCAGTGTCCTTGTAGGGATCGCCGACGGTGTCGCCGGTCACTGCTGCCTTGTGGGCCGCAGAGCCCTTGCCGCCGTAATGGCCATCCTCGATATACTTCTTGGCGTTGTCCCACGCGCCACCACCCGAGGTCATCGAGATCGCGACGAACAGGCCCGTCACGATCACGCCGAGCAGCATCGCGCCGACCGCCGAGAATGCAGCCGACTTGCCGGCAACTCCGCCACCGGCAATCGCGTAGATCGCGAAGTAGACGAAGATCGGCGACAACACCGGCAGCAACGACGGAATAATCATTTCCTTGATCGCTGCCTTGGTCAGGATGTCGACAGCGCGTCCGTAATCAGGCTTGGCTGTGCCCTTCATGATGCCGGGCTTTTCGCGGAACTGACGGCGCACTTCTTCGACGATTGCACCGGCAGCACGGCCAACGGCCGTCATGCCCATCGCCCCGAACAGATAAGGCAGAAGGCCACCGAACAAGAGGCCGACAACGACGTAAGGATTGTTCAGCGAGAAGTCGGGATTGACGCCTATGAAGTACGGGCTCTTGTTGGCGATGAAGAATTTGAGGTCTTCATTGTACGCCGCAAACAGCACGAGAGCACCGAGACCAGCCGAACCGATCGCATAGCCCTTGGTGACGGCTTTGGTGGTGTTGCCGACTGCGTCAAGCGCGTCGGTCGCCTTGCGGACTTCCTTCGGAAGGCCAGCCATTTCGGCAATGCCACCGGCATTGTCGGTGACAGGACCGAATGCGTCGAGTGCCACGATCATGCCGGCGAGTGCCAGCATCGTCGTGGTCGCAATCGCGATGCCGAACAGACCGGCAAGGCTGTAGGTCACAAGGATACCCGCAATGATGACCAGCGCCGGACCGGCGGTGGACTCCATCGAGATCGCGAGACCCTGAATGACGTTGGTGCCGTGGCCGGTGACCGACGATGCAGCAATCGACTTCACCGGGCGATAATCCGTGCCGGTGTAGTATTCGGTGATCCAGATGATGAGACCCGTCACGACGAGACCGACGATGCCGCATTCTAGCAACGCAAGGCCGGTGTACGACACGCCGTTGAGCGGACCGAAGCCGACCAGATTGTAGATCACGCCGGCCACACCGATCAGCGAGAGAATACCGGTCACGATCAGGCCCTTATAAAGAGCGCCCATGATCGATTTCGACGGGCCGAGTTTGACGAAGAAGGTGCCGATGATCGAAGTGATGATGCAGACGCCGCCAATCGCGAGCGGCAGCGTCATCATGTTCACCAGGAGAGCCAGAACCATGGTCGCGACCGCAGTGACGGCATAGGTTTCGAACAAGTCGGCCGCCATGCCTGCGCAATCGCCGACATTGTCGCCGACGTTATCGGCAATCGTTGCAGGGTTGCGTGGATCGTCTTCCGGAATACCGGCTTCGACCTTGCCGACGAGATCGCCGCCGACATCCGCACCCTTGGTGAAGATGCCGCCGCCGAGACGCGCGAAAATCGAAATCAGAGATGCGCCGAAGCCAAGTGCAACCAGCGCATCGACGACGATACGATCATTGACGGCCAAACCGCGAACCTGCGTCAGATACATGAAGTAAAGCGTGACGCCGAGCAGTGCGAGACCTGCCACCAGCATGCCGGTGATCGCGCCTGCCTTGAAGGCAAGTTCAAGTCCGCCTGCAAGCGACTTCGTCGCAGCCTGCGCGGTCCGCACGTTGGCACGTACCGAAACGTTCATGCCGATGAAGCCGGCGGCTCCGGACAGCACTGCGCCGACCAGGAATCCAACTGCGACAAGAATGCCGAGGAAGAAAGCCAGCAGTGCGAAAATGACAACGCCGACGATGGCGATGGTCATGTACTGCCGCTTGAGATAGGCCTGCGCGCCTTCCGCGATGGCCGCTGCGATCGACTTCATTTTTGCGTTGCCGGCAGGGGCTTTGAGAACCGATGTCGTTGCCCATGCGGCGTAAACGATGGAAAGCACTCCGCAGAGTACGATCAACCACGATGCTGTCATTGAATTTGCCTCAGATTATATGTGTCCACCCCAACGCCCAGTCGCGGGGGCGACGGACGCACATGAGAAGCCTGCCGAATTGGCAACAGCTGCCTCAATTCGGCGCGGACCATGCCAAAATCGACTTGGCGACGCAACGCCGCGAGGGCCTAAAACGTCCGATTCTCAAGGGTTTCGGCTGCGGCAGCACGACGCCTCCGAATACGGTGGCGAGCCTTAGAAGTGACTGTAAGACAGGCGTTTCAGCACGATGGGCTTGCCATCCCTGGTGACAAACACCGGCACCTCTCCACCGGCCACGACACTTCCAATGCAAGTGACGGCGACACCCGCGCGGGCAGCATCGCGCGCAAACGATTCCCAGCGATTCTCCGGAATCGCGCACAGGATCTCGTAATCATCACCGCCCGCGACGATATCCTCGAAATCGACCTGCCCCGCATCGAGCAATCCTCTGGCCGCGTCCGATAACGGAATCGATGACGCAACGACCGTGGCGCTTATGCCGGACGCAGCGCATAATTTTATCAGATCGCCTGCAAGACCGTCGGATATATCCATCGCGGCACTCGCATGATTCCGTAACACCATCGCAATCGCGTTGCGGGGTTGCGGCACGCGATAGCGCTGAACGAGCGAACCGTACGCGGCATCGTCGAGGCCAGCGCTCTTAAGATTGCCTTTCAGCAGCCGCAGCCCAAGTGCAGCGTCACCAATGGTTCCCGTGACGGCAATCTTGTCGCCGGGTTTTGTACCGCTACGCTTTACCATTTTGCCAGCGGGCACGCGCCCAAAGGCCGTCACCGAAATCATCACCGGCCCCGCCGTGGAAACGGTATCGCCGCCGAGCAACGGACATTGAAACGACATCGCATCCTCGCCCAGCGCTTTTGCGAAGGGAGCAAGCCATTCGTCTTTCGCCTCGCGCAATGCAAGCGTCAACACGAAGCCCGCGGGCGACGCACCCTTGGCAGCGACGTCCGAAAGATTCACACGCAGCGCCTTGCGAGCAATCGTATCCGGTGGATCGTTCGGGAGAAAATGCACGCCCTCGACGATGGCGTCGGTCGTGACAACCAGATCGTCGCCGGTCGATTTGAGAATTGCTGCGTCGTCGACCAAGCCGAACGCGCCTAGATCAGTCGCAAGCGGCCGGAAATAACGTGCGATCAGGTCGTCTTCGCCCGATGCGCTGGCACCCGGCGGCTTCATTTCAACCACCCGCCCGCGCGAACTCACTCGCGCGAAAATGTCGCGCGATCTGGTCGAGCACGGCATTCACAAGCCCCGTCTCCTCGCCGTCAACGAAGGCGTTGGCGACATCGACATATTCCTTGACGACAACGCGTGCCGGAACATCCTTGCGATGTTCCAGTTCATAAGCACCCGCACGCAAGATCGCGCGCAGGATCGCGTCGATGCGTTTCAGCGGCCAGCCTTTGTTGAGAGAATCATCGAGCAGCGGATCGAGTTTTGTCTGGTCGCGCACAACGCCGGAAACCACATCCTTGAAGAACGCCGCCTCCGCAGGAAGATATTTTTCGCCTTCCACTTCGCTGCCGAGCCAGTGACTTTCGAATTCGGCGAAAATATCATTGATGCCGGCACCCGCGATTTCCATTTGGTAGAGCGCCTGCACCGCTGCAAGGCGAGCAGCGCCGCGACGGTTGGCCTTGCCGTCGCCGGCCTTCGGGGTCGCGATTTTCTTTGCGCCGGTCATACCTGTTTGGCCAGACGCCGCTTGATACGGATCATCGCAATTGCGGCGCGCGCGGCGTCGCCGCCCTTGTCGAGCTCGGATTCCGAGCGGGAGGCTCCGCGCCACCGAGAGATCCATCAGCGCGCGGGAGGATTCCACTGACACGATCTCGAAATGAAAAGTATCGCCGCGGATCACGCAGCCGAGAGCAATCGCGCCATCATAGTCGCGCCCGTTTCGCTTGGCGGCATCCAGCGCAATTGCGATGGCTGGCGGAATTTCAAGTGACCCGGGAACGCTGACGACATCATAACCAACACCCGCCGCATCGAGTTCCGCCTTTGCGCCGGCGAGCAGCGCATCCTGAAGATCGTCGTAAAACCGTGCCTCGACAATCACGACGCGCGCGCCGGTAATGTCGGTCTCGTCTTTCAGTGCGGCGCGGCGCGGGTCAGCCATCGGTCATCCGGTTTTGAATAATAAGCGGAAATATCGAATATCAACATTTCCGCGCGTTTGTAGTCGCCGCGCGTCGCAAAGCCAAGCGCAATGCTGCTATTTCATTTCCGTCAGCCGCGCAGCGTAGCGCGCCATCAGGTCGATTTCGAGATTGATCTCGCGGGCCGCGCGCCACTCGCCGAGCGTCGTCACTTGCAGAGTGTGCGGAATGATCGTGACCGAAAACAGGTCGTCGACAGCGGTGTTCACCGTCAGCGACACGCCATCGAGCGTCACCGAGCCTTTTGCCGCGATGAATTTCGCCAGATCGCGCGGAGCGCGCAGATCGAATTTCGCCATATCTGGCAAATCCTCGCGCGTAACAATCGTCGCTACGCCATCGACGTGACCAGCCACGATATGGCCGCCGAGTTCGTCGCCGATCTTCAGAGCGCGTTCGAGATTGAGTTTTCGACCTTGCTGCCAGTTCTTCGCCGTCGTCGTGCGCAAAGTCTCGGCACCGGCATGGACATCGAACCAGGTTTTGCCTCCTTCGACGCCTGATGCGACGACAGTGAGGCACACACCGTTGCAGGCAATCGACGCGCCGTCCGCGATCGTCGCACGATCGTACCGGCATGCGATGCGCAGGCGGTGCAATTGGCCTTGGGCCTTTGGCTCGAGGCTGACGATCTCGCCGATATCGGTGATGATGCCGGTAAACATTAGGCGCGCCTGTAGATGGTCAAAGTGTCTTTGTCCAAGCTCTCGGTAGCACGCACTGACCAGCGCGGCGACTGGGTGATGACGGATAACGGCTGTCCGTCGAGCGCCGCCACGCCATCCGCACCAATCGCGTCGGGACCGCGCAGCAGCCAGACTTCATCGACATATCCGCATGCGATGAATGACGACGCAACCTTCGCGCCGCCCTCTACCATCAGCCGCGTGATGCCGCGCTCCGACAGTGCGCTTAATGCGGCTTTCAAATCGAGGCCCGGCGGCGGCGATTTCGCGGTTGCGACACGAATGATTTGGGTGCCGGCAGCGCCGAGCTTCATGGCAGCCGGAGCATCCGACATGTCCGACGTCATCACCCAGAGCGGATGGGTGCGCGCGGAATGAACCAGTTTGCTTGTGCCGGGAATCCGCAACGCACGATCCAGCACGACGCGAACGGGCGATTGCGCTTCCAGCCCCGGCAGACGGCACGTCAGTAACGGATCGTCAGCCAGCACCGTACCGATGCCGACCAGAATAGCATCGCTGTGCGAACGCAGCAGATGCGCGCGCGCCTTTGCGGCCTCGCCGGTAATTGCGACAGGCTTGCGATCCGTAGCGGCGATCTTGTCGTCGGCGGACACCGCGAGTTTCAGAATCACGAACGGGCGTTTCTCCCGAACGCGCAGGAAGTGCCCGGCATGATCGTGTGCAGCCTCTTCGGCACATAATCCTACGTCCACCGCGATGCCAGAGGTGCGCAACCGCGCGTGGCCTTGACCGGCAACTTCGGGATTGGGGTCTTCAATGGCCGAGACCACACGCGCGATCCCAGCCGCGATAATCGCATCCGCACATGGCGGCGATTTTCCGTGATGCG
>JAPLPA010000291.1:6323-6837 GCA_026400415.1 Afipia sp.
ATGCGAGCACGGCTCCAGCGTCACATAAAGTGTCGCGCCGCGCGCGGCATCACCCGCCCGCGCCAAGGCTTCGGGTTCTGCATGCGGCCGTCCGCCGGGTTGCGTCCAACCGCGCCCGACAATGATGCCGTCCTTCACAATCACAGCGCCGACGGCGGGATTGGGCCAAGTACGTCCCTGACCTAGCCGGCCTAGAGCCAGTGCGAGGTCCATGAAGCGGCGGTCGTGATCCATTTTTATTTGCGGACGGCTGCAGGCCGTGTCTCGTCATCGCCTGAGAGTTCGCCGAGCACCGCCTCGAAGTCCTTGGCCTCGCGAAAATTGCGATAGACCGAAGCGAAGCGCACATAGGCCACATCATCGAGCCCGCGCAGATGCTCCATCACGATCTCACCGATGGCCTCGGATGAGATTTCGGATTCGCCGCCGCTTTCCAGTTCACGCACGATGGCCGACACCATTTTCTCGACGCGCTCAGGATCGACCGGACGCTTGCGCAGAGAAATTTGCAGCG
>JAPLPA010000291.1:6892-9208 GCA_026400415.1 Afipia sp.
GTCATCGCCTGAGAGTTCGCCGAGCACCGCCTCGAAGTCCTTGGCCTCGCGAAAATTGCACGCCATGCAGACGCGCCGACGCCGGATCACAGCCGAATCCTCCGTCGGCCGCGAATCCTTCACCTGCGTATCGAGACTGTTGCAGCTTGGGCAGCGCATGCCGTTCCTTAACTGTAAATCGGGAAGCGGTCGGTGAGTTCGCGCACCTTCGCCTTGATAGCCGCTTCAACCAGAGGCGCAGAACCGTCGCCGGATTGCGCGACTGCGTTCAGCACTTCGGAAATCATGCCGCCGACCTGCTTAAACTCGGCAACGCCGAAGCCGCGCGTGGTTGCCGCGGGTGTGCCGAGACGCAAACCAGACGTGACGAACGGCTTCTCGGGGTCGAACGGGATGCCATTCTTGTTACAGGTGAGGCCCGCACGAACCAGCGCCTTCTCCGAGACGTTGCCCTTCAGGCCTTTGGGGCGCAAATCGACCAGCATCAGATGATTGTCTGTGCCGCCGGAGACGATGTCGAAGCCCGCAGCTCGCAACGATTCCGCCAACGCTTTTGCATTCTCGACGACGTTCTTCGCGTAGATTTTGAAGTCGGGACGCAACGCTTCGCCGAATGCGACAGCCTTTGCGGCAATCACATGCATCAGCGGACCGCCCTGGAGGCCGGGGAAAATCGCAGAGTTGAGCTTCTTGTGAAGCGATTCGTCGTTGCAAAGAATCAGGCCGCCGCGCGGACCGCGCAGGGATTTATGCGTCGTGGTCGTCGTCACATGCGCGTACGGCACCGGCGAGGCATGCACGCCACCAGCAACGAGACCTGCGAAGTGCGCCATATCCACGAGTAGAAACGCACCCACGCTGTCGGCGATCTCACGAAAACGCTTGAAATCCCACGGACGCGAATATGCCGATCCGCCGGCAATGATCAGCTTCGGCTTCACCTGCTCGGCTTGCTTCGCCACCGCGTCCATGTCGATCAGCTGATCTTCACGGCGCACGGTGTAGTGCGACGGCTTGAACCACTTGCCGCTCATGTTGACCGGCGAGCCGTGGGTGAGATGCCCACCGGCTGCGAGATCGAGACCCATGAACGTATCGCCGGGCTGCAACAGCGCGAGGAACACCGCTTGGTTCATCTGGCTGCCGGAGTTCGGCTGCACGTTCGCAAAGCCCGCGCCGAACAGTTTCTTGGCGCGCTCGATCGCGATGCTTTCCGCCACGTCAACGAATTCGCAGCCGCCGTAATAACGATTGCCGGGATAACCCTCCGCATATTTGTTGGTCATCACCGAACCCTGCGCCTCGAGCACAGCACGGCTGACGATGTTCTCAGACGCGATCAGTTCGATCTCGTGCTGCTGCCGGCCCAGTTCGCCCTTGATCGCGTTTGCGATATCGGGATCGGCCTGCGCGAGCGTGGCGGTAAAAAAGGTGTCAGGAGCGGAGGTGGTTTTGGCAGAAGAAGTCATCGGGGAAAGTCTCCACCGCCGCACCCTTCAAAGCGGGCACGGGCGGTCACGGGTGGCTTCGAGAGGCGGCAGGCGCGAGATACCATATCTGGGCGCTGGGGCCAAGTTCGGAAGGCTCATGCGGTCTATTTAGTGGATATTATTTGGACGGGAAAAACCCTTTGAGTTTTCGAGATTCGCGATAGCCTCCGGGTCAGCCGGAGTAGCGATATGTTCGTCATAACCGCCATCGACACGTCAGGCAGCGTTACACTCAAGCGATTGAGCTTTGCGGCGGCTCTCAAAAAAGCACGCGAGCTGATCGAGGATCATTGCTGGGATGTCCAGATCACCGATCCCGACGGCAGGATCTATTCCTCTGCAGATTTCGCGACGGTCGCCGCCTAAACTGATTTGTCGTGATCGATCCGACAAACAAAAACGCGCCGCGTCCGTTGCCGGGATGCAGCGCGCTTTGGGAAGTCTCAAAGCTGAAAAATCTGGTCGGTCCAGAAGCGCTCGAGGCGATGCAGCGACTTGTTCAGCGTCGCAAACTCCGCGTTCGAAATGCCGCCAACCTGCTCTACGGTCTTGACATGCTTCTGATAGAGCGCGTCCACCACGTTGCGGATTTCCTGGCCCTGTGCGGTCAGGCTGATGCGGACCGAACGGCGATCCACGCGCGAACGCTGATGATCGAGGAAACCCATCTCGACGAGCTTCTTCAGATTGTAGGAGACGTTCGAGCCAAGATAATAGCCGCGCGTGCGCAGTTCGCCCGCCGTCAATTCCTTGTCGCCGATGTTATAGAGCAGCAGCGCCTGCACCGAATTGATATCGGCACGGCCGCGGCGGTCGAATTCGTCCT
>JAPLPA010000291.1:9217-10872 GCA_026400415.1 Afipia sp.
GGCGGCGATGCAGCCGCTCAACCAAGGTCAACGCTTCAAGATAGAGCGGCTGCGTAGGTGCAGCGGCATTTTCGCGAACGGCAGGCTCTGCCGTGGCAACGGCTTTCATCATGACACTTCCCCTGTTGTCGTATTTTTACGACTTATTTGACGAAACTTTTGTCTCGCCTGATGACCGCAACTTAGGGGGAGCGATTGAACATCCGCTTAAATAACAACATAAAGAGAATGTTTATTTGAAACAGTGAACGATTGATTTAGCCTGTAAAAATGGGGGTTTTCGTTACATTTGATTCACGACAAACGCGCGATGTTCACGCTTCGTCGCATCATGTGTCGCGTTACGAAACAGCGTTCGTTCAAATTGGAAACACTTCGTCAAGCATGGCTGTGCGCTGCCACAATCGGTGTCGACCAATTATGGCGGCCGCTCGCGGGCTGCCATCCAGGCGAGCGCCAAATACGCGCTTAGCAACAGCAAGGCGATCAGCAGTACGATCATGTTGCCGCCATAGACCGCCGGAAAAATCAGTTCGATGACCGCCTGCGAGACGATTGTGGTCAGCCACACCACCGCGCCCCACGGCGTCGCCAGCCATAGCCCCACCGCCGCCACAAGTTCGATCACTGCAAAATAAACCGTCGCGCTTTGCCACTGTGTCGTCTGGTTCTCAAACGCCGCATCTTCCCCGCCGATGAACCCGGTAATCTCCGCCCAGTGATAAAGTCCCTTCGCCATCGATAACACCGCCATCACGCGCAGGAAGATGACGAGACGTCCGGTCCAGACCGCTGCCCCCGTCTCCGTTTCCGTCGAGGGCATCGGAGTCGTATCGTTCATCGGGTCGCGGATCTGATCGCGCGTAACGCCGTCATCGTTCAAACCGGAACGCCCCATCATCCGAGCAGACGTCGATTGGCGTGAGTCCTTGTTCATGCCGTCTGTTTGATCCGTTAACCGCGTAAAATCAATCGCGAACAGGACAGGTCATACGGTGACGAAATCCCCGTCAGATGGTACAGCTTTTATGAAATCCCGTGCGTTCAGGAGTGGCGGCAAAATGGCGATCAAATTCGGGCGGCCTATCGAGATGCGGGACGGCCCTCGGCCTGTTACGAGCTCCCCTGCCCTCGATCTGACGACGCGGCTTCGGCGTAACCGCAAGTCCGAATGGGCGCGTCGCCCCGTTCGCGAGAATGTTCTGACAACCAACGATCTGATCTGGCCGCTCTTCGTCGTCGAAGGCAAAAACGCCCGCACGCCGATTACCTCGATGCCGGGCGTGGACCGTATCTCCGTCGATCAATGCGTGCGCGATGCCGAGCGCGCCATGAAGCTCGATATCCCCTGCATCGCGCTTTTTCCCTACACCGAACCATCGCTGCGCGACGAGCATGGGTCCGAAGCGACCAACGCCAACAATCTGGTTTGCCAATCAGTACGCGCGATCAAAAAGGAATTCCCCGATCTTGGTGTCCTTTGCGACGTCGCGCTCGATCCCTTCACGAGCCATGGTCATGACGGTTTGATCGAGAACGGACGAATCCTGAATGACGAGACGGTCGAAATCCTCGTGCGCCAAGCGCTGGTACAAGCGGAAGCCGGCTGCGACATCATCGCGCCGAGCGACATGATGGATGGCCGTGTCGCTGCA
>JAPLPA010000291.1:10916-14234 GCA_026400415.1 Afipia sp.
GGTCTGGACCGCGCGGGATTTCTTGATGTGCAGATCATGGCCTACGCGGCGAAATATGCGTCCGCTTTTTACGGACCGTTCCGCGATGCCATCGGTTCGGCAAAAACGCTGACCGGCGACAAGCGCACGTACCAGATGGACTCGGCGAATTCCGACGAAGCGCTCCGCGAGGTTGAACTCGACATTGCGGAAGGTGCCGACATGGTGATGGTCAAGCCGGGCATGCCATATCTGGACATCGTGCGCCGCGTAAAGGACACGTTCGGAATGCCGACCTTCGCGTACCAAGTCTCCGGCGAATACGCGATGATCGCTGGTGCCGCCAACAATGGGTGGATCGACGGCGAACGCGCCATGATGGAAAGCCTGCTCGGCTTCAAGCGCGCGGGCGCAGACGGTGTGCTGACATATTTTGCGCCGAAGGCAGCCGAGAAGCTAAAGGCCGAGCGGTAAATCCGGCTTTCTTTTTGTCGACCTTGCACAATCCCCCTTGCGGGGCCATCTGCGCAGGAAGCGGTTGAAGAACTCGCCGAGGAGAACTCGATGTCTGACACCAACAACAGTGGCGCTACAAATTCAGGGGCCACCTGGCGCAACAATCCCAAGATTGAGTACGCCTATGACCCCTGGCTGCAGCCGGATCTGTTCGCGGGCGTGCTGACCAAGCGCTTCTTCGCGTTCCTGATGGATCTTGTCGTGCTGTCGATACCGGTCGTTCTGGTCTCGATCTTCATTCTCATCTTCGGCGTGATCACACTGGGACTCGGCTGGTTGCTGTTCGGGCTAATTTCGCCCGTCGCCGTAATCTGGGCGCTGGTCTATTACGGCGCGTCGCTTGGCGGCGTGCATGGTGCCACCGTGGGCATGCGGGTCATGGGTATCCAGATGCGAACGCGTACCGGAGACCGACCCTATTTCATGCTCGGTGCGATCCACGCCATCCTGTATTGGCTGTCAGTGTCCTTCCTGACACCGTTTATCGTGCTGGTCGGCCTGTTCAATGGCCGCCGCCAGCTGTTGCACGACATGGTTTTGGGAACCGTGTTCATCAATACGCACGCGAATCCCGGCCCGGTGGTGCAGACCACGCGCGTCTGATCCCACGCGTAATTTAATTGACGCTCACACTGCGCGGCGCGATGCTGGGAACAGAATCGCGCCGCTCTCTTTTGGAGGCTGACGCCCGCTCGTGACGCAACACTCGCGCAATACGCCGCAATTCTACCTGACGGCGCCCTCCCCCTGCCCCTATCTGGAGGGCAAGCAGGAGCGCAAGGTGTTTACGCATCTGGTCGGCGACAAGGCGGGTGACCTCAACGACCTTCTCACTCACGGCGGCTTCCGTCGCAGCCAGTCGATCGCCTACCGGCCGGCCTGCGATCAGTGCCGCGCCTGCGTTTCGGTGCGGGTGATCGCCAACGAATTCCGCCCTTCGCGTAACTTCCGCAAAATTTCGGCGCGCAACGACGACATCGTCAGCGAGTTGCGCACGGCAGCTCCGACATCCGAGCAGTATTCGGTGTTCCGTGCCTATCTCGATGAGCGTCACCGAGACGGCGGCATGGCCGACATGACCGTCCTGGATTACGCGATGATGGTGGAAGACAGCCACGTCCAGACCCGCGTCATTGAATATCGCAGGCGCAACCCCGACAGCGGCATTACCGGCAAAGGCGGCGAATTGATCGCGGTTGGACTGACCGACGTTCTCACCGACGGATTGTCGATGGTCTATTCGTTTTTCGAGCCCGGCGAGGAAAGCCGCTCACTCGGCACGTTCATGATTCTCGATCACATCGCGCGGGCGCGGCGGATGGGACTGCCTTACGTCTATCTCGGCTACTGGATCGATGGTTCGCGGAAGATGGACTACAAAGCGCGCTTCCTGCCTCAGCAACGCCTCGCGCCATCCGGCTGGCTGCGCGTCGACGCCGACGGCACCACGGCGCTCGAGCCGCAGGATTAGACTTCCTACCCGGTCACGAAATCGAAAAGCAGCTTCACGTTAAGCGCGATCACGACCGCTGCGATAACGACAGCGACGGCCGTCAGCCAGCGCGGTGCCACGAACTCGCCCATCTTGGCCTTGCTGGCGGTGAACATCACCAGCGGCACGATGGCAAATGACAATTGCAAGCTGAGCACGACCTGACTGAGAATGAGCAGCTGCGCTGTCCCCTTCTCACCGTACCAGATTGTCACGATGGCGGCAGGCACGATGGCGATAGCGCGCGTGGTCAACCGCCGCAGCCACGGCGCGATCTTGATGTTGATAAAACCTTCCATCACGATCTGGCCGGCGAGCGTTGCGGTCACGGTCGAATTCAGGCCGCAACACAACAGCGCGATACCGAATAACGTCGGTGCCATCGCCGAGCCGAGCAAGGGCGAGAGCAGCGCGTGGGCCTGATCGAGTTCTGCAACATCGGTCTTGCCGGACTTGTTGAAGGTTGCGGCTGCCAGAATGAGAATCGAGGCGTTGATCAAGAGCGCCAGAGACAGCGCGATGGTGGAATCGATGGTCGCGAACTTGATCGCTTCTTTCTTTTCCGGAACGCTGTCGCCGTAGCCGCGCGTCTGTACGAGTCCCGAATGCAGATAGAGATTATGTGGCATGACCGTTGCGCCGAGAATGCCGAGCGCCAGATAAAGCATGTCGGGGTTTGTCACGATATTGACCGTCGGCGCAAAGCCACGGATCACCGCACCCCAATCGGGATCGGCCATTGCGATCTGCACCGCGAAACATGCGGCGATCACGCCGAGCAATGCGACGACGAACGCTTCGATCCAACGAAAGCCAAGAAACTGCAGCGCCAAAATCAGGAACACGTCAGCGGCGGTAATCAGGACGCCGATCTCGAGCGGAATGCCGAACAGCAGATTGAGGCCGATCGCGGTGCCGATGATCTCAGCTAGGTCCGTCGCGCTGATGGCGATCTCCGCCAACAGCCACAGGGGCCACGACACCCATTTTGGATAGGCATCCCGGCACGCTTGTGCGAGATCGCGTCCCGATCCGACGCCGAGCCGCGCGCAGAGCGCCTGCAAGACGATGGCCATGATGTTGGAAATCAGCGCAACGGCCAGCAGCGCGTAGCCGAATTTGGAGCCGCCGGCGAGCGATGTCGCCCAATTGCCGGGGTCCATGTAGCCGACCGCGACGAGATAGCCGGGGCCTAGGAAGGCGGCGAGCTTGCGCCAGAACGAACCGTCCTTGGCGACTCTGATCGAGCCGAACATATCGGCCAGCGAGGGCTCACCCCGAGGCGTGCGCCAGCCGCCTACAGCGCCTTTTTGGCCTTCTTTGGAAGGGAG
>JAPLPA010000543.1 GCA_026400415.1 Afipia sp.
GCACTCATCACTGAACTACCGGCCTCCTGCACCGCAAACTACGTTGCCCGAAATACTCTATCTGGATCGGAACGCCGCAATGCAGTAGTCTCCATCCCGCTGGTCCAAAATATCCGTCAGGTCAATTCACACCAAGAACAATGGTGAAATCTCCGAGAGTGCTACCGGCAAGAACAAGGACGAACTGGACAAGCTGCGCAAAGAAAGCCGCGAGATCGACAGCTGGGACAACGAAAACAAGGCGGTTGTCTCAGTGATGGTCCTGCGTGAAGGCTGGGACGTGCAAAACGTCACAACTATTGTTGGCCTGCGTGCCTATAACAGCAAGGCGCGCATCCTACCGGAGCAGACTTTGGGGCGAGGCCTGCGCCGCATGTTTCGTGGGCAGGGACTTAACGAAAAGGTATCAGTAGTCGGCACGCGGGCGTTCATCGACTTCGTTGAAAGCATCAAGAACGAAGGCGTGGATCTCGAATACCGGCCGATGGGTGACCGCACGCCGGGCGCGGGACCGATGGTGATTGAAATTGACCGCGAGAATAAATCGAAGGACCTAGAAGCGCTGGATATCGAGTTGCCTCGTCTTACGGCTCGAATCGAGCGGGAATACAAGAATCTTGATGCGCTTGACCCTCTCATCTTCTCCAACAAGCGCCTCGCTATTAAGAAATTTTCAGACGATGAGCAGCGTGAAATCGTGTTTAAGTCGCTCGATACCGGCGACCAGAGCCACATCACGAATATGGATATCGGTTTCAATCCGACTTACCAGAATGTTATAGGTTTTTTCGCGCGGACCATCATGCGCGATCTCCGGCTGGTGGGCGGGCAGGACATTCTGTTCGGCAAGATAAAGACGTTCATCCAGGAGCGCCTGTTCGAGCAGCCCATCGCTCTTGAAGACTTGAATATTCTTCGTAACCTTTCCGAGATCGCCGCGACGCGGACAATCTTCGAGACCTTCAAGAAGGCGATCAACGATCTGACGGTGGTTGATCGCGGCACGTCGCAAGTGCGCGACCGGATCAAAATGAGCCAGGCGCGGCCCTATGCAGTCAAATCGCAAGGTTATGTTCCCGCCAAGAAGTCGATTTTCAACAAGGTGGTCGGCGACAGCCATTTCGAGCTTGAGTTCGCGGGCTATCTCGATGGCTGCAAGGATATCGTCTCATTCGTGAAGAATGACCGGCAGATGAACCCTAGTCTTTTTATCGAATACCAGAACGCTGACGGATCGATCTCGAACTATTTTCCGGATTTTATCGTCAAAAAGAGCCCCAAGGAGATATGGATCGTCGAAACGAAGGGAAGGGAAGATCTTGACGATCCGCGCAAGTGGGAGCGGCTCAAGGACTGGGTGAAGGATGCGACCGCAAAAGGCGAAGGCGTTGTTTTTCAGGCTATGTTCGTCCGAGAGGAAGTGTGGAAAAAGCGCCCGCTGAACGGATTTTCCGAGGCTGAGGCGGCTTTTGAGGTTTCCTGAGTATATGGATAATAATCCTTGACAGCGTGACGCTGCTGCCCTATCTTCCCGGCATCCTCCACACTTGCATCCGAAATCCCATGACACCACGCTCTTCGCAGCGCGCGCGGGCGCGCGAGATTTATCGGGACATGGCTGCCCCCTCCCTAACCCTCCCCCGCAAGCGGGGGAGGGAACAGAGTGAGCAAGCCGCTCGTTCAGAGCCCGACCCGCCTTCGCAAAGCTTCGGCGCGGCAAGCCTCACCGAAAAAGTCCGCGCACTATATGAAAACTCCGCCGTGCCCGTCCGCGAGATCGCCCGCATCGCCGGCGTCACCGAGCGCACATTGTACCGCTATGTCGAGAAGGGCGACTGGAAGCGGCGCTACGTTTGCGCGGCGCGCGACGAGGCGGTCGCTTCTGCCAATCGCGGCCGGCGCTGGCAGGTCTCGCCGGAGCGGCAGATTCTGGATGGCCGGGCCGATGTTGCCCCCGCCAAGGGCGCTGGCGGGCGCTTCATCCGCCGCGAGGACATTGGCAAACCTTTCGCCAAAGGCCTGAAGGCGATCGATCCTTCCGGCCGCGCTCGCGCGGTCGCGGCGTGCGGCAAGGCGTCGCGTCTGTCGCGCCGGGCGCAGGCCAAGGCTTTGGCGGAAAGCCGCTGCGCGGCCGGCCTTGACGCAATCGATGCCACCAACCTGGCCTTGGCCGCGCTCAACCAGTTTCGCCGCGATTTCACCACGCCCGCCGCGATGCCTCGCTTGCGTCCGCGCCTGCCGCACGAATGGCCGCGCGAGGAGCCCAAACAAAAGGGGCGCAAGAAAGCGGTCCTGCCGGCGTCGCTTTTCGATGCCGGTGAACGGGCGCATCTGCGCACCGCCGAGGCCGCCTTGCGCGTCTGGCAGGCTTTTGTTCCAGCGATTTCTGCAAAGCCCGCCGCCGCGGCATCGCCGTCTCCTGCTCCGTCGCTGTCGTTGCCGCCGCCGGTGCCTGACCC
>JAPLPA010000519.1 GCA_026400415.1 Afipia sp.
ATATCTGCCGTCGGCGGTCTTGGTGATAGAGTCGGCATATTTTCCGAAGCCAAGTTTCGGCCCTGCTTCCTTAACCGTGCCGAGCCAGGTCTGATCGATGAACTGGAAAAGGCCGCGCGCCGACGAGGTCGAGGCTTTCGCGCCGGGATTGAAGTTCGATTCCATTTTGGCGGTCGAGACGAGATATTCAAAACTCGCACCGGTCGCGCTGGCGGCGTTCTTGATCGAGCCCGCGATTTTGGCGCGCGCGGCTTCCAATCCCGAAAAGATGTTGGACGTATCGATCGCCATAACAGCCCCCGCTCCCCAGGAACCAGCCGCAGGGTGCGGCCTTTATGGTTAACGGGCGGTTAACGGCCCGGCCGAGCGTCGGCCACCGCCAGATACGAAGCTGCCATGCGAAGCCGTCATGCCACGGGGTATGCCGTTTGCTTTAATGTAATCCGATTGGAGGGTCTTGGAATGATGGACTCGTTCAGTGTAGCGGACGCGACATGGATGTTCTTCGGATTGGTCGGTTGCCTGCTGATTGCCTCGACGGCTTTGTTCTGGAGTATCGAGGACCAACGGGCGAAGCGCCGGATTACGAGACATCGGCATTGACGTGACGTAGCGGGCTGACGTCTAGCGATACTCTTTCTATCGGTAGATTTGGGCCGGATCGAATGTCTTGTCGGCATCGACGAAGGACAGCTTCGCCGAACCGTCTGCGTTTGTCACCGCGCGGTAGAAGCACGAACGCCGCCCGGTGTGACACGCACCCTCGCCTTCCTGCTTGACCTTGATCCACACAGCATCCTGATCGCAGTCCATCCGCATCTCGACAACGCGCTGGACATGACCGGAGGTCTCACCCTTCTTCCAGAGCGATTTGCGCGAACGGCTGTAGTACCACGCCTCGCCGCTCTCAATCGTTTTACGCAGCGCTTCTTCGTTCATGTGCGCGACCATCAGCACGTCGCCGGAATTGGCTTCAGTCGCCACACAAGTGACAAGGCCGGACGCATCGAATTTGGGTCTGAAAGTCAGACCTTCCTCAATATCGTTGCTATTGGGTTGCGATGATGCGGTCACGTCGATGGCTTTCATTCGAAGGCGGTGGAAGCGCCTCCGAAGACACGCTACAGCCCACGCACCATGTTGAGAAAACGAGCCTGCTCTTCTGGATTATCATGAAACACGCCGGTGAAGCGTGTCGTCAATGTCTTGGCGCCTTCCTTGGCGATGCCGCGCACGGACATACAAGTATGTTCGGCTTCCATCACCACCGCCACGCCACGCGGCTTGAGGATGGTGTTGATGGCTCCCGCGACCTGAGCGGTGAGATGCTCCTGCGTCTGAAGCCGCTGCGCGAAAATATCGACCAGCCGCGCCAACTTCGAAAGGCCGACCACGCGATCGACCGGAGCGTAGGCGATGTGCGCCTTGCCGTAGAACGGCATCATGTGATGCTCGCAATGCGAATTGAAACTGATGTCGCGGATCAGCACGAAATCGTCATAGCCGGCCGTCTCGCCAAAGGTGCGGTTGAGCACTTCTGCCGGGCACTGGAAATAGCCCTGAAACAGTTCGTCGTAGGCTTCGACCACGCGGCGCGGCGTATCGAGCAGACCCTCGCGCTTTACGTCTTCGCCCACATAGGACAGCAGAGTCTTGACAGCCTGCTCGGCTTCCGCGCGCGACGGACGTGGCGCATCCGCCCTGACCGGAGCCGCCATATAGTCGGATTCAGGAATTTCGAGTTTGTCGGCCTTGCCGCCGCGGA
>JAPLPA010000493.1 GCA_026400415.1 Afipia sp.
CGTTGACGGCGATGACTTCGCCCGTGATCGGCGCGTAAACGTCGGAGGCGGCCTTGACGCTTTCCACCACAGCTGCGGCTTCGCCTTTCTTCAGCGCGCGTCCAGCTTTAGGCAATTCGACGAAGACCACGTCGCCCAACTGCGACTGTGCATAATCCGTCACGCCGATGGTTGCGACATCGCCGTCGATCTTGAGCCATTCATGGTCGGTGGTGAACAACGTGGTCATGACAAATCCTCAGCGCTTGCAAGTTATCTTTTGTAGTTATGGGGAACGAACGGCATGGACGAAACTCGCATCGGCATCCGCTGTCCGCGCACCTCGGCGAACACGGTGGTGCCTTCTGCGGCTATCGAAGACGGCACATAGCCCATCGCAACCGGCGCGTTGATCGAAGGACCGAATCCGCCAGACGTGACGATGCCGATTGCTTCTTGCGATGTATGATCGACAAAGAGCGCAGCATTCTCGCGCACCGGTGCGCGGCCCTCAGCCTTGAAGCCAACGCGGCGGCGCGATGCGCCGGTCTCGAATTGTTTCAAAATCACCTCGGTACCGGGAAATCCTCCGGCGCGCGCGCCACCATTGCGGCGGCTCTTTTGCACGGACCATTCCAACGCACCTTCGACCGGCGTCGTGGTTGTGTCGATGTCATGACCGTAAAGACATAGTCCCGCTTCGAGCCGCAGACTGTCGCGCGCACCAAGGCCAATCGGCAGCACCGCGGGGTCCGCAAGAAGCGCGGTCGTCAGCTCTTCGGCATCCTTTGTCAAAACGGAAATTTCAAATCCGTCTTCGCCGGTATAGCCGGAGCGCGACACAAAGCAGCCGATATCACGCAAGTGTTGAGGGCCGGCATCCATGAACTTCATCGCCGCAATGGCGGGCGAATGCTTTGCAAGCACGTCAACTGCTTTTGGGCCCTGCAGCGCGATCAGCGCGCGGTCAGGTATCTGCTCGACCACGCAAACGTCGGAAAGGTGAGCGCGCAGATGCCCTTCGTCCTCGACCTTGCAGGCGGCATTCACCACCAGAAACAGATGATCGCCGAAATTCGCCACCATCAGATCGTCGAGAATTCCGCCACTCTCATTGGTGAATTGCGCGTAGCGCTGTCGGCCGGGCTTTACAGTGACAATGTCCTGCGGCACCAGCCGCTCAAGCGCGCGCGCTGCGTCCTCAACTTTGCCTGACTTAGGCCGCAACACGATCTGTCCCATATGCGAGACATCGAACAATCCCGCGGAACTGCGCGTGTGCAGATGTTCCTTGAGTACGCCGGTGCCGTATTGCACCGGCATCTCGTAGCCGGCGAACGGCACGATCTTGCCGCCGAGCGCGACATGAAGGTCATGCAGCGGAACACGTTTTATGGCGTGGTCGGGAGGGGAATCGGTTGCTGCAAGCATGTCGAGGCTCCTGACGACATCCGGGACCGTTCCCGAACATCTGTCGAAGCCCCATCTGTCGCTGTGCCTGAGAGTATTATCCCGTCGGCGAATGCCGCGCCGGACGACCCAGCCGCATCTCTTTCCAGATTTTAGTCAGTCGCACGGTCCGTTTGCCTGAGAGTTTCCGGGGCGGTTGCTCCTTCGGCGCTGGCGCGGCTCTCCTGAAGACAAGAGCTGCCAGTCTCTCCCAACGCGACGTATCAAAGTATATATGAGAAAAAACACCGGTTTCGAGCCCCTGTCAACCCGACTGATTGCGTATCAACGGTTCTTGTTCGAAGCTTACTGAAGACGACGCAAATCGCCGATTCGGTGCACAGTTTCTGGACATTTCCGCCCCGTTACGTCTAGAAACACGGCGGGACGAACCGCGCCGTGCGCATCGTGACTGCGCCTTGTGCATTGAGATCGAGAGTATTTTTCCGCGATGTTAATTTCGGTTCGCGTCAGAAAATACTCGCAATGAAGAATAAATCGATTGGACGGCGATGAGCGGCGTTAACGAGATCAGATCGGCATTCCTGAATTACTTCGCGACAAACGGCCACGAGATCGTGCCGTCGTCGCCGCTGGTGCCGCGCAACGATCCGACCTTGATGTTCACCAATGCGGGCATGGTGCAGTTCAAGAATGTCTTCACCGGCATCGAGAAACGCCCTTACCAGCGCGCGACCTCGTCGCAGAAATGCGTGCGCGCTGGCGGCAAGCACAACGATCTCGACAATGTCGGCTACACCGCGCGGCATCACACTTTCTTCGAGATGCTCGGCAATTTCTCGTTCGGCGATTATTTCAAGGAACGCGCCATCGAGCTTGCGTGGAATTTAATCACCAAGGATTACGCGCTGGCGAAGGATCGCCTTCTTGTCACGGTGTATTCTGAGGACGAAGAAGCGGCAAAACTCTGGAAGAAAATCGCGGGCCTGCCGGATTCGAAAATTATCCGCATCGCCACCTCGGATAACTTTTGGCAGATGGGCGATACCGGCCCATGCGGACCATGTTCGGAAATCTTTTTCGATCACGGCGACAAGATTCCCGGTGGCCCTCCGGGCTCGCCCGATGAAGATGGCGACCGTTTCATCGAGATTTGGAATCTCGTTTTCATGCAGTTCGACCAGAGCGCGCCGGGACAGCGCACGCCGCTGCCCAAGCCATCGATCGACACCGGCATGGGGCTGGAGCGCATTGCCGCCGTGCTGCAAGGTAAGCACGACAACTATGACATCGACCTCTTCGTCGCGCTTATTCGGCAAATTGCCGAACTTACCGGTGCCGATCCGCAGGGTCCGCAGAAGGCATCGCTGCGCGTGATCGCCGACCATCTGCGAGCATCGTCGTTTCTGATTTCCGATGGCGTGCTGCCGTCGAACGAGGGCCGCGGCTATGTGCTGCGGAGAATTATGCGTCGCGCGATGCGGCACGGGCAATTGCTCGGCGCCAAAGAGCCGCTGATGTATCGGCTTGTCTGGGCGTTGGTGCGCGAGATGGGACAGGCTTATCCTGAACTGGTGCGCGCGGAAAATCTCATCGAAGAAACGCTGAAGCTCGAGGAAACCCGTTTCCGCAAGACGCTGGATCGCGGCCTGACAATATTGGACGAGAAAAGCGCATCGCTCAAAAAGGGCGACATGTTCGACGGCGAGACGGCTTTCCGCTTGACCTGACGCAAGACGCGTTGCGCAGTCGCGGCATCGGTGTCGATATCGCGTCGTTCACCGACTCGATGGAGCAGCAGCGCAAGAAGGCGCGTGCGGCATGGCCGGGCTCCGGCGACACTGCGTCCGAGAACATCTGGTTTCCGCTGCGTGAAAAACTGGGCGCGACAGAATTTCTAGGTTACGACACCGAAGCGGCCGAAGGTGTAGTCACGGCTCTCGTGAAAGACGGCAAGGAAGTCGCGGCGCTCAACAAGGGTGACATCGGCGCAGTGGTGATGAACCAGACGCCATTCTACGCCGAGTCCGGCGGGCAGGTTGGCGATACCGGCACGATGAGCGGCGAGGGCGCGCAGTTGCGCGTCAGCGACACGCAGAAGAAGGTTGGCGATCTTTACGTGCATCTCGTCTCCGTCGAGAAGGGTGTGCTGAAACCCGGCATGGCGCTTGAACTCAAAGTGGACCATTCACGGCGCACGGCGATCCGCGCCAATCACTCGGCAACGCATCTTTTGCATGAGGCGCTGCGTCAGGTACTCGGCGATCATATTGCGCAACGCGGCTCGCTTGTCGCACCCGAGCGTTTGCGTTTCGATTTCGCGCATAACAAGCCCATCACGCCGGATGAATTGCGCCGCATCGAAGACATCGCCAATGACGTGGTGCTGGAGAACGGCGAAGTTGTCACCCGCTCGATGGCCATCGACGACGCACGCGAATCCGGAGCGCGCGCGCTGTTCGGCGAGAA
>JAPLPA010000289.1:0-11316 GCA_026400415.1 Afipia sp.
GCAAGTAACCGCCTGCCGCTGCGGAAATTGCGAATACCATCGACGTATCGGCGAACGACATCAACGCTTGTCCACATACAACGCCATTGTCCCGACAAAGTTTTTCTGAAAAGCGCATCCGCAAAATAGCACGATCGCGCTCGATGTTTTCAATCAACAAGTCAAGGCTCTGCACCCATTGCGCGAATGCGGAGTTGAGGAGAGTTGTTGCGACCACCTTATCGAATGGCATGAGGGCTTCCTGAATTGGGGGTTCCAACAGAAATCTATCCGACTTTGACGGGTAGGGACGTAAAGCCGCGAAATCGCGCGCGCCGCGCGCGATGGGGTGAGCCGCGGGATTTGAAATCTGGAAACCGCGCAAGAAATCTGCCGATTGCGAGGCGTCCTTCTAGGCGCGCAAGATTGAGACCCACGCAAGCGTGTGTTCCAGAAGCGAAGGCAAGATGCCGGTTTGGCGTGCGTCCGATGTCGAATGTCTCCGGTTGGTCAAATTGTCCTGGATCGCGGTTGGCTGCACCGATGCACAGAGTGAGGAGTGCTCCTTCCGGGACGGCAACGCCGCCGATTTCAGCATCCATGGCTGCACGCCGATTGCCGAGCTGGTTCGAGCTTTCAAAGCGGAGAAATTCCTCAATCGCCGGTTTGATTGCAGTTGGCTCGTTGATGAGGCGTTGCTTCTGTTCAGGAAAGCGCAACAGAAGTTCGAGGCCATTTCCTATAAGATTGGTCGTCGTCTCGTGCCCTGCATTGAGGATAAAGATGCAATTGTGCAAAAGCTCAATCTCACTCAGTTTTTCACAGCTCGCGGCTTCGCCCTCGATCAACCGCGTCAGGACGTCATGATTAGCGTCGCCGGGACGCTTGCGCCTCTCGGCAACCAGACGACGCAGATAATCCAGAAATTCGGCGACCGCGCGTTCGCCTCGGCTCTGAACCTCCTCCGACAGAAACGGCTCCAGAGCCCCCAGGATGGAGAGTGACCAGCCGCGGAGCGGGTGGCGCTCCTCGCGAGGGATTGCCAGGAGATTGCCGATCACTTCGACGGGAATTGCCGATGCAAAATCTTCGATCAGATCAGCCTCGCCGCGCGCTTCGATCCGGTCGAGTAAGCTGTCGACCAAGACGATCAATGATGGCTCCAATTCGGAAATCGCGCGCGGATTGAGTGCGCCCGCGATCAGGCGGCGGACTCGCGTGTGCAGTGGCGGATCGTTGAACACTAGGCTTGTGGTATGGTGCTGAAATAGCAGCGATCCAGCGCCGTATTTCGGCGCGAACTCGACCTTCTTGTCCGAACTGAACCGCGTTGTGTCTTTATATATCGCTTCCAGGTCGTTGTACCGCGTCAGGAACAATGATCCGTCTGGCAGCTTATGCACAGGATCAATGGACTGAAGTTCCCGGTACGTGGGGTAGGGATCCTCGAAGAAAGAATCGGGGAGATCCTTCAGCGAAAAATCGCATGCGGTCACGGCAGAGTCGTTACCTGAAGCAGCGAGCGCTCCGGCATTTTGCGATTGATCTTGTGAAGACATCTAGGAATGACTTTGAGTTCCGCTATGCGGCCGTCCGCACGGCGTTCATGGTGAGCAGTTCATAGGTTGCTGCGCTCTCGTCCTTGTCGGTCATGATCTCGACGTCCCAGCGCACCTCCCCGTACTGTTTGTTGCGCGGCGATTTTTCTTTCGCCGTCAGACGCACCTTGATGGTTTCACCGGGCTGGATCGGTTTAGTAAATCTCAGATTGTCGAGGCCGTAGTTCGCAAGTACCGGCCCCGGATCGGGATCGACGAAAAGGCCGGCCGCAAACGACAAAAGTAAATATCCGTGCGCGACACGTCCCGGAAAAAACGGATGGCCCTTGGTCGCTTCCTCATCCATGTGGGCGTAGAATGTATCACCCGTGAAATGAGCGAAGTGCTCAATGTCCTCAAGCGTGATAGTCCGCTCCTTGGAAAAGAACGTCTGTCCGATGTCGAGGTCTTCAAAATGATACCGAAACGGATGTCGGTCCTTTTCTATCACGGGGGCATTCTTGCTCCAGTTTCCCGTGATGCTGGTGAGCATAGCAGGCGAGCCCTGCAGCGCGGTGCGTTGCATGTAATGAGCAAGGCTCCGTACGCCGCCTAATTCTTCGCCGCCACCTGCGCGTCCTGGCCCACCATGCATCATCTGCGGCATCGGGGAGCCGTGCCCGGTTTGCTCTTTGGCGCAGTCGCGATCGATCAGAATGACGCGTCCATGAAATGTGCTGACGCCGAAAACGATATCAGACGCGACGAGCGGATCGTGTGTATAGACCGATGCAACCAGGCTTCCGCCGCCGCGATTGGTCAGCGCAATGGCCTGTTCGATGCCGTCGTATCCCATCACAGTACAAACCGGACCGAACGCTTCGATTTCATGCACGCTGGTAGCGCGCGTAGGGTCGGAGCAATGCAGCAGCAGCGGAGGCAGGAATGCGCCACGCGTTTTGTCTGCGCCTTCGACAGCAAAACTGTCTGGATCGCCAATGACGATTTGCGCTTCGGTCTTTAGTTTAGCGACGTGAGATAGAACATCGCGGCGCTGGTCGAGGCCGACAACCGGTCCCATCCGCACACTCTCGAGTTCAGGGTTGCCGATCTGCACATTTGAGAGACGCTCACGCAGCGCGCCGATTACGGCCTCTACATGCGAAGATGGCGCGAGCGCGCGGCGGATTGCCGTACATTTTTGTCCGGCTTTCACTGTCATTTCCTTAGCGACTTCCTTGACGAATAGATCGAATTCCGGCGTTCCGGGTTTCGCGTCCGGTGCCAGGATCGCAGCGTTGAGCGAATCACGCTCTGCGATAAACCGGATTGCTTCCCGGGCGATGACCGGATGACGCTGCAGCATTTCGGATGTTGCGGCCGAGCCCGTAAAGCACACGACATCCTGACAAGTGAGATGGTCGAACAGGTCGCCGGTCGTGCCGACGATAAATTGGAACGCGCCGTCGGGAAGTATTTTCGATTCGACGATCATGCGCGCGAGTGCGTGGGCAACATAGGATGTCACGGTTGCAGGTTTTGTCACAACTGGGACGCCAGCGAGGATTGCAGGCGCGAGCTTCTCAAGCATGCCCCAGCACGGGAAATTGAACGCATTGATGTGGACGGCGGCACCCTGCAGAGAGGTCAGAATATGCTGTCCGGCGAACGTGCCGCCTTTTGCCAACGGCTCAACCGCACCGTCCAGCATGAAAGTCGAATTCGGCAACTCGCGCCGTCCCTTGCCTGCATAGACAAACAACGTGCCGATCCCTCCATCGATGTCGATCAGATTGTCGCTTGGGCGAGCTTCTTCAACATATCCGCGCGTTGGTGAAAGGTCAGACGACGGAGATTTTTGCCACCGACATTGCGCGCGTAAGCGAGCGTCTCGCGCATGTCGATGCCACCGCTGGTGGAGTGCGCGACTACATCGCCGGTGACCGCACTGTGCATCTCGATCGAATCCTTGCCCGGAGAGATCCAGTGCCCGCTGATGAAGCTGTCGAGTTTCATGAGATCACTTTGAGGTTGTGTGCCGTAAGGCACATGTAGCAATCACACAGCGGCGGCCGCGCGCTTCGATAGTTTTGGACTTTGCGCAAGGACGCCACGTGTGCCGTCGGCGATCAGTTTTATGACGAGGTCGGCATAGTCGGCGCGAGTGACCGAGCCCGTGCTTTTAAACCACAGATAATGCCAGTTGATCATGCCAAACATCGACATTGTCACTGGCTTGAGCATCTTGCTGCCCTTGAGTTGGGGAGCGACGCCAAGGATCGCGTTGGAAAATATTTCCACCATCTCGCGTTCCATGCCTTTCAACTCGGCTTGGCGCTTTAAAGGGAGAAACCGCATGCTGCTGATCTGCACATTATGTTGCGAGTCGGCATCGCGGTAAGCTTCGAGAAGCGCGCCAATCAGGCCGCGCAGCCGTTCATCTGCTGGCAACTCAAGTCGGCTAACTTCCTCGATGACGTCGAGTAGTTCCTTGAGGTGGAAACGGATGACGTCGAACAGCAGACCTTCCTTATCCTTGTAATAGTGATAGAGGTTGGCTTTTGAGACGCCGCATGCTTCTGCGATCTTGTTCATCGACGCCCGGTCATAACCATGCTCGGAAAATAGCTCCGCCGAGCGGTTGAGGATTGTCAGCCGCTTTTCGTCATAATTGCTGGCGCGAGTGCGTGCCATGTCGAATTCTATTCCTTCGGCCGACGGTCGATGACGCGTTTGGCCTTGCCGACGGAGCGTTCGATTGCGCCGGGATCGAGCACGGTGACCGCAGCAGAAATTCCAATGGTATCCTTGACCGATTTGATGAGTTCGGCGGTCGCAGCTTGGCGTTCGGGATGGCTGGCATTCTGCAGCGCCTCGACCTGAATTTCCATATTGTCCATTCGGCCGTCGCGCGTGAGTACGATCTGGTAATGCGCGGACAAATGGGAGATCGCCAGCAGCTTTTCCTCGATCTGCGTCGGAAACACGTTGACGCCACGCACGATCATCATGTCGTCGGTGCGGCCCGTGACTTTTTCCATCCGCCGCAGCGCGCGGGCAGTTCCCGGCAACAGTCGCGTGAGATCGCGCGTTCGGTAGCGAATGACCGGCATCGCCTCCTTCGTTAGCGAGGTGAACACCAATTCGCCCTGTTCGCCGTCGGGAAGGACCTTGCCCGACACCGGATCGATCACCTCCGGAAAAAAATGATCTTCCCAGACATGAAGCCCATCTTTGGTCTCCACGCATTCATTCGCGACGCCCGGGCCCATGACCTCAGAGAGGCCATAGATATCAACCGCGTGAATATCGAAGGCTTCCTCGATTTCCTCCCGCATCGCGTTGGTCCATGGCTCGGCACCAAATATGCCGATTTGCAGCGAGGACTTTTGCGGATCGAGACCCTGTTTGCGGAATTCATCGAGAATCGCCAGCATATAGGACGGTGTCACCATGATGATTTCGGGTTTGAAATCGGTGATGAGCTGAACTTGCCGTTCGGTCATTCCACCGGAAATGGGAATGACAGTGCAGCCCAAGCGCTCCGCGCCGTAATGCGCACCAAGGCCACCAGTGAACAGTCCATAACCATAAGCGATGTGAACCTTCATCCCAGCGCGGCCGCCGGCCGCGCGGATTGATCGCGCGACGACGTCGCTCCATGTGTCTATATCGCGCTTGGTATAGCCGACGACGGTTGGCTTGCCTGTGGTACCGGACGAAGCATGAATTCGCGCCACCTGAGATTCCGGGACGGCAAACATGCCGAACGGATAGTTCTCCCGCAGATCAGCTTTGGTCGTGAAGGGAAACTTCGCCAGATCTTCAAGGATCTTGAAGTCGCCGGGACGCACGCCGGCGTTGTCGAATTTCGCGCGATAGTGCGGAACATTGTCGTAGGCATGTTTAAGCGACCACGACAGCCGTTCGTGCTGCAGCTTCCGGATGTCCTCCAGCGAAGCCACTTCAATTGGATCGAGCTCAGTCCTGTCGGGCTTGAGCTTCTGAAGTTTTCGCATTGGTATTTGCAGCAACGCTTCCTCCCGCCCGGTTACGTCTTGATTTGATCTGCCGCCAGCAGGCTGCCCGCAATCGTTCGGGAGTGTCCGCGAAATTCTGCAACGATATTGTTTTTGCTATCGCGGACGGTCACGTCGTAGATGCCGCCGCGCCCCTCGCGATTTCGTTCGACGGCATGCGCGGTCAGAACTTCTCCCTGTCTTACGGGTGCGATAAACGTCACGGCGCATTGCTGCGCGACGGTGCGCTGATCGTAAGTATTGCAAGCAAAGGCGAACGTCGAATCCGCCAGCGTGAAAATGAAGCCGCCGTGACAGATGCCGTGGCCGTTGGTCATGTCGGCGCGGACCGTCATCGAGAGCGTGGCTTCGCCAGGCGTGATCTTTTCGACTTTCATGCCGAGGGCCTGACTGGCGCGATCTTCGGCCCACATCGTCTTGGCGCAGGCGCTGGCGATTCCCTGCGGATCGGCATTTTTGGCCGTGCGCGTGTCCATCGAATTCTCCCGTCGGCGCTTGATCTGCGACCGTTCGCCCATCAACCTACTATTGACCAACCGTTCGGTCAATTATATTGCATAGGACAAGCCGGTCTGTTTAGCTACGACGATTGGCTTACAGTGACTGCCGAGGCGTACCGGGCAAGCTCGCAAAAAAGAGCAACCAAAATCAGGGAGAGAACAATGAAGACACCTTCAGCTACTAGAATTCTATTTGCCGCCAGCGCACTTGGACTAGCCTTGTGCACCCCAGCGCTTGCCCAGCAGACCGTCAAGGTTGGCTCGGTTTTGTCGGTCACAGGTCCGGCATCGTTTTTGGGTGAGCCTGAAGACAAGACGCTTCGGATGTATGTCGACAAGATCAATGCCGCAGGCGGTGTCGCCGGCAAAAAGATCGACCTCGTTATCTATGACGATGGTGGAGATGCCAACAAGGCGCGCACATTCGCCACCCGCCTGATCGAGGACGACAAGGTCATCGCAATGGTTGGCGGCTCGACCACCGGCACCACCATGGCGATGATCCCGGTGTTTGAGGAAGCACAGGTTCCGTTCATCTCGTTCGCGGGCGCCGTCGATGTCATTGATCCGGTCCGCAAGAACGTGTTCAAGACGCCCCACACCGACAAAATGGCGTGCGAGAAGATTTTCGAGAATCTGAAAGCCCGCAAACTCACCAATATCGCAATGATCTCAGGCACCGACGGCTTTGGTGCGTCGATGCGCGGACAATGCGTCAAGGTCGCACCGAACTACGGAATCACCATTGCGGCCGAAGAAACCTACGGTCCTCGCGACAGTGACATGACCGCGCAGCTCACCAAGATCAAGGGCGTGGCCAGCATTCAGGCCGTCGTCAATCCAGGCTTCGGTCAGGGCCCTGCGATCGTTACGCGCAACTATGCGCAACTCGGCATGACCGGAACGCCTCTGTATCAAAGTCACGGTGTTGCCTCGAAGAGCTTCATCGAGCTCGCAGGCCCCGCTGCGGAAGGCGTGCGTCTTCCGGCTGCGGCGTTGCTGGTTGGCGACAAGCTGCCGGACAGCGATCCGCAGAAGAAGGTCGTTGTCGACTACAAGAAAACCTACGAGGAAACCGCCAAGCAGCCGGTCTCGACGTTCGGCGGCCATGCTTTCGACGGACTCTATATTCTTGTGGAGGCGATGAAGCGCGCCAACTCGACGGACCCCAAGAAAATCCGCGATGAAATCGAAAAGACCAAGGGCTTCGTCGGCACCGGCGGTATCGTCAATATGTCTCCGACCGATCACCTGGGTCTCGACCTCTCGGCATTCCGCATGCTCGAGATCAAGGGCGGTGACTGGACGATGATTCCGGCCGGAAGCTGATTTTCATCTGCTTAAACACTTAATTGGCAGCGCCTTCGGGCGCTGCTTTGCTAAGATGCAGCAAGAGGCATTAACGCGGTATGCCCGAATTCTTTCAGTTTCTGGTTTCCGGGCTGACGGTTGGCGCAGTCTACGCGCTCGTCGCGCTCGGCTTCACGCTGATCTATAACGCGTCGGATGTCGTGAATTTCGCGCAAGGCGAGTTCGTAATGCTGGGCGGAATGATTACCGTGTTCGCATCGGCAGCTGGAATCGCGCTCCCGGTTGCGGCCCTTATCGCAGTCGGCGTCACTGTCGTCGTTGGACTGCTGTTGTACTGGTTCGCAATCCAGCCCGCGCGCGGCGCATCCGCCGTCACGCTCATTATCATTACCATCGGGGCATCAATTCTCCTGCGCGGAGCGGCGCAAGTTTTGTTCGACAAACAATTTCATAAGCTGCCGTCGTTCTCCGGCGATAAGCCGCTGAATATATTTGGCGCAGCGGTTCAACCTCAAAGTTTCTGGGTGCTCGGCGGAACAGCCCTTATTGTTCTCATGCTTTATATTTTCCTTGAACTCACGGTCTTGGGAAAGGCAGTCCGCGCGACGGCCGCCAATCGTCTGGCGGCGCGGCTCGTCGGCATCAACACCACGACCGTGATGGCGCTGGCTTTCGGTGGGTCGGCGGCTATCGGTGCTATCGCGGGCATTCTCGTCACGCCGATCACGTTGACCAGCTACGATGTCGGAACCATGCTGGCGCTGAAAGGCTTCGCCGCCGCGATGCTAGGCGGCATTGGCAGTCCGCTCGGCGCCGTCGCAGGCGGATTGCTGCTCGGCTTGCTGGAAGCATTTGGCGCGGGCTACATCAGTTCGACTTACAAGGATGGCTTTGCATTTATCGTCATTCTCGTTGTTCTGTTCGCGCTCCCGCAGGGTTTGTTCGGGCGGCGCATGATCGAGAGGGTGTAGGCGATGTTCGCGCGCCTCGGTCATCGTTACGGGACTCTGATAATTCTCGCAGCAATCATCGTTCTGCTGCCGCTGTTCTTTCCGACAAGTTATTATCTCCGCGTTGCGTCATTGGTTTGGGTCTCGGCATTGGCGGCCATCGGTCTCAACATCCTTATGGGACAGGCCGGTCAGGTCAGCCTCGGACACGCGGGTTTCTTCGGAATCGGCGCCTACGCAGTTGCCATCGGGCCGGCGCATCTTGGCGTGCCGTCATGGCTCGCGATGCTGATCGGCGTGGCGCTGTCGGCCTTGCTTGCTTATCTTGTCGGCCGCCCGATCCTTAGATTGCGCGGGCATTACCTCGCCATCGGCACGCTCGGCTTTGGCGTGCTTGTGGCACTTGTGATCACCACTGAAAGCCGCTGGACCGGCGGGCCGGACGGCATGTCGGTGGCAAAGCTCACGCTGTTCGGCTGGCGGGCCAGCGGATCGGAAGTCTGGTACTGGCTCACGGGCGCAGCGCTTGTCGCCGGAACATGGCTCGCGCTTAATCTGAGTGAGACGCCGACCGGGCGCGCATTCCGCGCGTTACACGACAGCGAGATCGCCGCGCGTGTCGCCGGCATCGATGTCGCGCGTTTCAAGCTCCAGGCTTTCGTGATCGCTGCCGTCTATGCCTCGTTGGCCGGATCAATGCTCGCGTTGATGAATGGATTCATAAATCCGGATCAGGCGGGCTTTCTGCACTCGATCGAGCTTGTGACCATGGTTGTGCTTGGCGGGCTCGGATCGGTCGTCGGAAGCATTGTCGGCGCTGCAGTGCTGATTGCGCTGCCGCAGGTACTCACGGTATTTCAAGAGTACGAGCATCTTCTGCTCGGCGCCATCATCATCGTCTCGATGATCTTCATGCGCGATGGCATTGTGCCGACATTGTCCCGGCGTTTTGCGAGGGTGCGCGGATGACGATCCTCGGCGCATCCAGCATTGGGATTTCGTTCGGTGGCGTAAAGGCCATCGATGGCGTCGGCTTCTCAGTGAAGGAAGGCCAGATATTTTCCATCATCGGACCGAACGGCGCGGGGAAGACCACGCTTTTCAATGTCATCTCTGGTCTCTATCGCGCCGATCAGGGGCAGGTCGTGCTTGACGGAAAAGATGTCACCGCGTTGCCTCCGGACAATCTGGCCGCGCGTGGACTTTCGCGTACGTTCCAGAACTTGCAGATATTCCAACGTATGACCGCCGTAGAGAACGTTATGGTCGGCCGTCATCTGCGCGAACGCTGCAATCTGTTTGTCGATTTGTTCCGACTGCCGTCGGTGACGCGACAGAACGCCGATACGCGCGAAGCCGCCCTGAAGCTGCTCGACGATGTCGGGTTACGAGGAAGCGCTGACATGCTTGCCGGATCGTTGTCCTATGGCGCCTGCAAGCGGCTTGAAATTGCGCGTGCGTTAGCCGCAGAACCGAAAGTGCTGTTGCTCGATGAACCTGCGGCAGGATGCAATTCCGTCGAGACTGGCGAAATTGATGATCTTATTCGCAAGGTTGCGACAAGCGGCATCGCAATCGTGCTCGTCGAACACGACATGAAGCTGGTCATGAACATTTCCGATCGGATTTTGGTTTTGAATCGTGGCAAGCCGCTTGTGGAAGGAACGCCGCACGAGGTCCGCAACAACCCGGCTGTTCTTGAGGCGTATCTCGGAAAACATGGCGCACGGGAGGCTGCGCGTGCTTGAAGTCTCAAACCTACACAGCGCGTATGGCCGTATCGAAGTGCTGCATGGTGTGAGCTTGACCGTTCAAGTTGCGGAAGTTGTAGCTCTGATCGGCTCAAATGGGGCAGGCAAGACGACGTTGCTTCGTGCGATTTCTGGTGTGCAAGCGATCACGGCGGGCGAGATCAATTTCTGCGGCGAGCGTATCGACCGCTTTGCGTCGCATCGCCGCGTCGAGCGCGGCATTACGCAATCACCCGAAGGACGACAAGTGTTCGGCCCGCTGACGGTGGCGGATAACCTGCGCCTCGGTGCCTACATGCGCCGCGACAAGGACATCGACCGCGACCGCGACCGCGTATTTGCGATGTTTCCCATCCTTCACGAAAAACGGAATCTCGTTGCCGAAGGCCTGTCAGGCGGTCAGCAGCAGATGCTGGCTATTGGGCGGGCGTTGATGGGCAAGCCGAGATTGCTGTTGCTTGACGAGCCATCGCTCGGCCTTTCGCCGACGCTGGTCGATCAAATTCTCGAAGCGATTGCATCGCTCAGAGCCGACGGCGTGACGATCCTGCTGGTCGAGCAGAATGCCAACGCCGCGCTGGAAATTGCAGATCGTGGCTATGTACTCGAATCCGGAAAAATCGTTCTCGAAGGGAGCGGAAAAGATTTGCTTTCTGATCCAAAGGTGCAAGCAGCTTATCTCGGAGCCCACTAGGGACCTACCGTTTTCGTCTCACGGCGCGTTCGGATCGAAACGCTTGTCGAGGCCCTGCCAGCAATCCGCGTAGTCGTCCTGCAGCAGACTGGAGGCGGCGGCGTACTCCGTCACCCGCTGTGCAAACCGCGTCTCGAACATGAAGGCCATCGTGCCTGTCAGTTTCACAGGCTTCAGTTCTGTATTGCTGGCGTGATCGAAGGCTTCGCGGTCAGGTCCGTGCGGCAACATACAATTGTGAAGGCTGATGCCGCCCGGTACGAAGCCCTGAGGCTTGGCGTCGTACACGCCGTAAATCAGTCCCATGAATTCGGACATGATATTCATGTGATACCAAGGTGGCCGGAAAGTGTTTTCCGCCACCGCCCAGCGATCGGGGAAAATGACAAAATCAATATTTGCGGTGCCTGCGGTTTCCGACGGCGATGTCAGAACAGTGAAAATCGACGGATCGGGATGATCGAAGCCGATGGCCCCGATGGGAGAAAACGTTCGAAGATCGTATTTGTAAGGCGCGTAATTGCCGTGCCAAGCCACGACATCAATGGGTGAA
>JAPLPA010000289.1:11355-16061 GCA_026400415.1 Afipia sp.
AAATCGCGCGAGTTGGCAAGGCAATTCGCGCCGATGGGCCCGCGCTCGGGTAGGGTAAATGCGCCGCCGTAGTTTTCACACAGATAGCCTCGCGCGGGGCCTGAGGGAATTTCGACGCGAAACTTGACCCCGCGTGGAATGATCGCGATTTCGCCAGGCTCAATATCGATAATGCCGAACTCCGTCACGAGGCGAAGGTTTCCCTCCTGCGGCACGAACAGCAGCTCACCATCCGCATTATAGAAATGCTGGTTCACCATCGATTTGGTGATCAGGTAGATATGCGCCGCCATGCCGGCCTGGGTATTGGCGTCACCTGCGGTCGTCATCGTGCGCACGCCTTGCAGGAAGGCCTGATCTTCTTTTGGCATCGGCGCGGGATCCCAACGCAATTGCGCAATTGGCATGTCGTGTTCGAGGCACGGTGCTGTACGCCAGAGTTCTGCACCAACTTTGGCAAAACGCCCGGAATGTCGAACCGACGGACGGATACGATACAGCCACGAGCGCTCATTCGTGCCACGTGGCGCGGTGAACGGCGAGCCGGATAATTGCTCGGCGTAGAGGCCATAAGCGCAGCGCTGCGGCGAATTGCGGCCGATCGGCAGGGCGCCCGGCAGTGCTTCCGTCTCAAAGCTGTTGCCGAAGCCCGACATGTACCCGGGGGTGACGTTGACGCTGTTGCGGTTGACGACGCCTGGCGCGGTGTTGATGTTCATTGTCTTATCCTCCCTGCAGGGCTGCCCACATCTCGCGATCGCGCTTGTCTGTCCAAATAACAGGATCGTCGATTCCGGACGCTTCGTCGAACGCGCGCGACACGTTGAATGGCAAGCAGTGTTCGTAGATAGCGAAGCTTGAGAATTTTGGGTCCATGACTTCGCGTGTGGCGGCCATCGTTTGTTTGAGCGTGCGTCCCTTCGCGACGGACAGTTCAGCCGCACTATAAAGTGAGCCGACAAAATCGCGTGTCATAGAGATCGCTTCATTCACGGTTGCCGCGCCTTTCAGTGCGTCGCCGCGCCCTGGCGCGACGGCCTTCGGATTGAAGTCGCGGATTTCATTTAGCGTCATTGGCCACTCGCGCAACATCGCGTCGCCGCAATAGCAGGCCGAATGAAATTCAATAAGGTCGCCGGAGCACATCACTTCCGCATCGGGAATCCACGCAACGATATCGCCAGAAGTATGCCCCGCGCCGAGATGCATCAATTGCACTTCGCGCTTGCCCAGATAAAGAGTCATGCCCGTATCGAAGGTGAGCGTTGGCCACGTAAGACCGGGAATGCTCTCCGCGTCGCGAAACAGCCGCGGAAAGCGACCAAATTCGGAATCCCAATCCTGTTGGCCGCGCTCCATGATCAGACGATAGGTTTCTTGCGAGGCGACGACGTTTTGCGCCTTGTAGGCCGATGCGCCAAGCACACGAACCGCGTGATAGTGCGACAGCACGACATATTTGATCGGCTTGTCGGTTACGGTTTTTACGCGCTCGATGACGCTGTTGGCCATTGCGGGCGTCGCTTGCGCGTCGAACACGATGCAGCCATCGTCACCGACGATTACAGCTGTGTTTGGGTCGCCTTCAGCGGTGAAGGCATAAATGTCCGGGCCGATTTCGGAGAAGGTGATCTTTTTCTCCGCCATGTCCGTCGTGGAGGCAAAACCCTTGGCGCTCATGTATTGTCCTTGCCTTTCTGATTGTTCTGCCGATCACTCGTCAATTGCCGCTTCGCCAAAGCAATAGCGTCAACGAGGACTTTCGAATCGCCGATGTGATTGGCGAGAATAAGAACAAGAGCTGTATTCAACAGCGCGCTGTTCTCGTCGCTCAGGCCGCGATGCGCTTCGACAACCATGCGATAGGCTGCATCAGGATCAACGAAGTTGGATTGCGTCGAGAGCGTCATTGCATGACCTGCGGATGCGCCATATCGGGACGCAAAAGATAGGCTGCGCCGCTGGAAGCGTCGTAGCGCTTTACAAATAGTCCAGCATTATCGCGCAGTGGTGCATCACTCCCAACGCGGATACGGTGGCAGCCGGGCAAATCAAACGGGATGCTGGTTTCGGATTCCAGCAACACGAAATTTCCGAGCGCTGATTTGAACGCCTCGGTGAGATATATGTTTTGTCCGCTTGGCGTGGTCAGTGGGGCATCGGTCATATGCGCGCCGGGACGCGGACCCGCAGTCCAGATATCGGTATCGGGCGTCGATAGCGGCGAATCATAAACCGACGGTATCGACAGCCGCCCGCCGTTGACCATGCGCTTGGCGAAATCCGTTTCCTTTGCCAGCCGCAGCGCGGCCAGCCGCATCCGACGCTCCTGAGCCGAATGAGGCGCGATGAAATCGGTCGAGCGGGTAGAGGCCCGAATATTCTCGTCTGCTGCAGCACTTCGCTCGATTTCATAACTGTCGAGCAGAGACATCGGCGCGCCGCCGGTCAGAATGAGCGAGAGCTTCCATGCGAGGTTCTCTGCATCTTCGAGCCCCGAATTTGCGCCGCGTGCCCCGAATGGCGAAACCTGATGCGCTGCATCGCCCGCGAAGATGACACGCTCGTGTACGAAACGCTGCATCCGACGGCACTGAAATTTGTAGATTGAGATCCATTCGAAATCGAATTTTCCATGTCCCAGCATGCGTTCGATGCGCGGCCTGACGTTCTCCGGGAGGCGTTCAATCGCAGGATCGGCGTCAGGACCGAGTTGCAGATCGATGCGCCAGACATCGTCAGGCTGGCGATGAAGCAGCGCGGACTGTCCGGAATGAAACGGTGGGTCGAACCAGAACCAGCGCTCTGTTGGAAATTCTGCCGTCATCTTCACGTCGGCAATCAGGAATTGATCCTCGAATGTCTCTCCGGAAAATTCCGCGCCGACGAGTCCGCGCAGCGCAGAGCGCGCGCCATCGCAGGCCACCACGAAATCTGCCTTCAGACGATACATCCCTTCCGGCGTCTCGATTGCGATAACCGCATGATCGTTTCGTTGATCGATGCCGACGACTTTGTTTCGCCAACGCAGGTCGATCAGCGGCAATTCCTGAACACGGTCGACCAAAAAGGCCTCAGCGTAATATTGCTGAAGGTTTATGAAGGCCGGCATCTTGTGGCCGTCTTCAGGCAGCAAATCGAACCGGTAGACCAATTCATCCTTCAGGAAAATCTTGCCGACTTTCCAGACGATGCCTTTCTCCACCATACGTTCGCCGACGCCAAGGCGATCCCACAGTTCCAGAGAGCGCTTGGAAAAGCAGATCGCGCGCGAACCGTCGCCGATCCGGTCGGCGTCATCGAGCAGGACGACAGATTGCCCGCGCTGCGCCAGATCTATTGCAAGCGACAGCCCAACCGGACCCGCACCGACCACGACTATGGGATGGCGCGGAACGTACGTTGCCGCGCGGTCCTGATCGGCATGGCGGCGGTAGCCGAACTGCGTTTTTGGGGCTTGGGACATAACCCGGTTTCAATCGAGCACGTTGAAAAGTCGTTCTCGCCAAAAGGTTAGACCATCGATAAGATAGTCGCAACTGCAACTATCTCGAAGTTTGCCTTTGCGGATGATGCGTTGATGGGGATCGTTTCCGTGACCAAGCTTGACCTGTTCAAGTTTCTGCCGTTCCGCCTCAATCGACTTGCTGCCGAGGTCAGTTCGAAACTGTCCGATGAGTATCGTGAGCGATCCGGTTTGGATATTCCTCAATGGCGGGTCATTGCTACGCTTGGGTTCGGCGGCAAGCCATGTACAGCGCAGTATATCTCGCGTTGCACAAGGACGCATAAATCCACGATCAGCCGTGCTGTCAGCCAATTGCTGAAGCGCCGATTGATCGAACGCGTGGAAAATAAAGTCGATCGCCGTGAGTTCGCGCTGCGGCTCACGGGCAAGGGCCGGACGCTTTATCTGGATCTCATCCCGCGCCTGCTCCGAAAAGAACGCGATTTTTTGGCGTCGCTATCGAGCGAGGAACGCAGATTGCTGGGCAATGTGCTGGGCAAGCTCGAAAAGAGCCTTGACCTTGCCCAGACCTTGAAGGAGGCGGGCGCGAGGGGTGGCTACTGAGTCTCGTTCGTTCCGCGAACTTGTGATTCATTGCGCGCCCCAATGTGTTTTACTCGCCGTAATCGTAGAATCGGCGACTGATCAAACTTGCGGCGGTTGGGATAAAAATTTTGGAACGCGTTTTCGATCTTGCGATCATCGGCGGTGGCATCAACGGCTGCGGCATTGCCCGCGATGCTGCAGGTCGGGGTAATTCGGTATTTTTGTGCGAGATGAATGATTTGGCGAGCGGGACGTCATCCTGGTCGACGAAGCTCATCCATGGAGGTCTGCGTTATCTCGAATATTATGATTTCCGTCTCGTCCGCGAGGCGCTGATTGAGCGTGAGATACTCTGGCAGATCGCGCCCCACATTATACGTCCGTTGCGCTTCGTCCTGCCACACCACGCAGGCTTGCGGCCTGCATGGCTGCTGCGGCTCGGTCTCTTTATCTACGATCATCTCGGCGGACGGCATCTGCTGCCCGCGGCCCGCTCGGTGGATTTACGCCGCGACGATGTCGGTAAACCGCTGGTCCCGAATCGTTTCACCAAGGGTTTCGAGTATTCCGACTGTTTTGTCGATGATGCGCGATTGGTTGCACTGAATGCCTGTGACGCAGCCGATCGCGATGCCGTGATACGCACGCGTAC
>JAPLPA010000289.1:16117-16524 GCA_026400415.1 Afipia sp.
GAAGACACCTTGACCGGCGTGCAAAGCACTATCGCCGCGCGTGTCCTCATCAATGCAGGCGGTCCGTGGGTCGCAGAAGTTTTGAGCCAACGCGCAGGTATCGACGCCAAAGCGAAGGTCCGCCTTGTTCAAGGCTCACACATTGTCGTGCCGCGCCTTTACGATCACGATCGCGCGTACACGTTTCAAAACGCCGATGGTCGTGTCGTTTTCGCGATTCCCTATCAGGATGATTTTACCCTGATCGGCACCACCGATCGCGACTACGATGGCGATCCCGCGAAGGTGAAAGCCTCTCAGGAAGAGATCGCCTATCTGTGCAATTCGGTGAACGACTATCTTGCGAAACAGGTCAAACCAGACGATGTCGTTTGGGCTTACGCTGGCGTTCGTCCATTGTACGACGA
>JAPLPA010000469.1 GCA_026400415.1 Afipia sp.
AGCTTGAAGGAAGCCACCATCGTCATCGAGCAATGGCGCAAGCACTACAACACGATACGACCGCACTCATCACTGAACTATCGCCCACCGGCACCGCAGACATCAGCCCCGGAAACGCCCCGTCTGGATCGGAGCTTAGCTATGCAGTAGTCTCTATCCCGCTGGTCCAAAATATCCGTCAGGTCAATCAATATGATGCAAAATGTCACGAAGGGCGCCGTCCGCAGGCTTAGAAGGCATAGATAGCATCGGCCGTCGCTGCGGGACGGACATAGGGCTTCAGTCCTTCACGGCTTACAACATCGACGGGTTCATTAAAGAGCCCTGAGATGTACTCTTTGAGGCCCACGTATTCGAACACCGTGATGTGGGCATCGGGATCCACCTCGATCATGATATCGATGTCGCTGTCGGGCCGGTTGTCGCCACGCGCCACCGAGCCGAACAAGGCAGCACGCCGTACGCCCCGCGCGCGCAGCGCTTTCTCGGAACGTCGCAAGGTCTCAAGGGCTTCAAGGCTGTTCATCGGGCCAGTATATCATAAAGTCGTACAACGGGAGCGACAGATACACCCGTGCGCGCCAAACCCGGTCCGGTGATTTTTGCAGATAAATTGCCTGTTCAGGTCAAAAATTTCGCTGTTCTTCGAAATTTCGTCCCTGTTAACTCATCTGGGAATTGCAGAAGATATGGCTGCGGCACAGCGGTTTCTTGCCGAAAAGTCTCCGCATGGAGCCCTAAAATCGCAAAATTCCCTGTAAAATTCCCTGTTAGCAGGGAATACACGCGGAGATCGGTTCGAATCCCACTGCGTCGCCAGCCAACCATTCCGATAATCAGAGAATATCCGTCTTTTGCAGGTGAAAGGCCCGCCAACCGCGGTCTTCTTCGACATCGCAAAGTCTCTGCGACAGCGAGATTCGAACTTTCCGAGCGAAAATTTCCGAAAGTCTCCACTCTTTCATTGAATAATTCCCGTTTTCTAGAGACTCGCGTTGGAGACCGGAGAATAATCCACTGAGCGGTGAGCGTAGCAGTTCTGGCACGACCAGAAGTGGGTTCGCGTTATGGCGAAGAAACCTGGGAATGGACGGTGTGTTCACTGCCTTAGAGAAGGAGTAGAGCGCAATTGGGACCACGTGTTTCCAAAGTCTTGGTATCCAGACACGACGACCGCGGACATGGAGAAGTGGCAGATTCCATCCTGCATTGCGTGCAATGCCCGTTACGGAAAGTTAGAACGCGATTTGATTGGTCGACTAGGGCTGGCACTTGACGCAAACAACCCCGCCTCAGCCGGGCTTGCTGAGAGGGCGTTGCGCGCCATCAACCCTGACGTTGCTAAGAGCGAAGGTGACGCCACGGCGCGCGACGCTCGGGCAAAAAAGATTCTTCGCGAGATGTACAAAGGAGAGTGACCGGCCCCCACGGAGTGGTCCGGTTAGAATGTTAGTTTAGCGATTGCATTTTGACTATCTCCTTTGGTGCTGGCCAGACGAGGGCCTCGGGTGC
>JAPLPA010000556.1 GCA_026400415.1 Afipia sp.
GGCTTTGCACTATCCGACCAGGAAAATGTTTCGGGATTGCGCGTTCTTGCAGCGCCGGTTCTCGATGCCAATGACATCCCGGTTGCCGCGCTTTCGGTCGCGGCTCCGGCTTTTGCTATGCCGCTAAAAACCTTCTCCGCAAACCGAAAGCCGGTGATGGCTGCGGCTGCAAAACTCTCTCGTGCCCTTCAAGCCGGCGGCGCCGGCGTTTCCCCAGCGAAGCTGGGACAACTCTCAAAGTAGAAGGGCCAAAATGCCGACAATGACAAACTTCCACGGTCTCATCCCGGCGATGGCGGTGCCGTTCCGTCCAGACTTTTCGATCGACGAACAAGGTTCTCACTGACGCCGCGGGAGCGAGCGGAAATCACCCGCATTGTCTCCGGCGCGGTCGGTGGGTCATGCCCTGTCATCTCATCGATCGTTTGCGAAGGCATCAAGGATGCGATTGAGCAGGCACAATGGGCGAAGGACGCGGGTGCACAAGCGCTAGACATCATGCCGCCGCACCACTGGCTTCGGTTCGGGTTTCGGCAAAGCCATGTGATCGATTATTTCCAGGCAGTAGGTAAAGCGAGCGGCCTTCCTTTGATCGTGCATGTTTATCCGGCGTGGACGAAGGCGTCGTTCTCGTCCGAGCTGCTCGCAGAACTCGCGCAGCTACCTTGGGTTCATGCTTTCAAAATCGGTACTCGCGAGATGAACAAATACGCGCGCGACCTTCAGGCGATCCGCGCCGTCGCGCCGGGCAAGGCGTTGCTGACCTGTCATGACGAGTATCTGCTCGCTTCAATGGTCCAGGGCGTTGACGGCGCGCTGGTCGGTTTCGCATCGGTGATCCCGGGGCTAATCCACGATCTGTTGCAAGCGGTGAAGTCGGGCGATCTTAAGCGCGCGATGGCAATACAGGCGCTGATTGATCCGATGAAGGATGCAGTCTATGGCGGCGGCGAGCCGACCGGCGAAGCGCATGCCAACATGAAGGCTGCCATGGTGGCTGCTGGTATCTTCAAGAACGGGACCATGCGGCCGCCGACGGTTGCGCCCAATCGCAAGGAGTTGGCGCAGATCGCAGAGGCTGTGGCCTCCGCCGGTCTGAAGATCGCGGCCGCCGCCGAGTAACTACGATAACAGTCAAAGAAGCCAAGGGAGAAGCGTGATGAGGAGACGCGATCTAATCAAAGCGGCAGCAGGTGCCGCGGCTTTTGCCGTGTTGAAGTCCCCCGCTGCAGCGCAATCGGCGTGGCCGCAGAAGGATCGGATCATTAAGGTAATCGTGCCTTGGCCGCCTGGTGCCGCAAATGACATGCTGGGGCGGCTTTTTGCCGAGCGCCTGCAGCACAAGTTCGGCGTCAATGCCGTGGTGGAGAACCGCGCCGGCAGCGCGGGTCTCGTTGGGACGAAAGCGGTTATCCAATCTGATCCAGATGGATACACGTTTCTTGCCAGCGCATTCAACACCGCGGTAATGCCACTGGTTCTCAAATCGGCAGACTTCAACCCGGAAACCGATCTTGAAGTCATTGCCCGCACAGCGGTCGCTCCGCTCGTTTGTATTGTTAGCGCAAGCCGTCCCGAAAAGACCCTCGCTGAAGTCCTCGTCTCAGCTAAGGCCGACCCGAAGAAGTGGAACTTCGCAATCTCTTCGCCAGGCTCGGCTGGGCATCTCGCTACAATCGAATTCATGCGCCGCACCGGCGTGAATTTCGACACAGTGCCTTATCGCGGCACGCAGCCTGCGCTCACCGATCTGATGGGGGGCTCGGTCCAGCTTCTGATCGATCCAAGCTTCGCGCTGCTGCCGGCCGCGCAAGACGGAACCAAGGCTCGTGCGCTCGGCATCGCGACGAAGGAGCGCTCGGTGCTCGCGCCCGAGGTTCCGACGATGGCCGAAGCCGGTCTGCCTGGCTACGAATTCAATTCGTGGTACGGCATATGGGCACCGAAGGGACTTCCGCCCGAGATCGCGGCAAAAGTTAACAGCTTAATGCAAGATACGATGCGCGACACAGCGATCGCCTCGAAGATCCGCGCCACGCTTCTTGAGCCTGTTGCGGAAAGCATCGGAGATTCGAAGGCGTTCATTCGCAGTGAGATTGTCCGCGCTGGTGATCTACTAAAAAGCGTCAACTTCCAGCCGAGCTGACATGCGCATTGCGGTCGTGACCGGCACGAGTTCAGGCATCGGTGCCGCTATCGCAACCCGGCTTCTGGGCTGCGGATGGCGCGTGGTCGGTCTCGATCGCGCGCAGTCCACGATTGTAAATCCCGCATTTTCGTCGGTTGCAGTCGATTTGAGAGACAGGTCTGCACGCCTCAAGGCGTTAAGCGGGATCGAAACCGTCGACGCACTGGTTCCGACCATTCGGCCGGCGACTTGCTTTGGAGTATTCATGTCGATGCTGCGATCGGGCTCGCCGACCATTTGGTGCCGCGCTTGCGCGATGGCGGGCGGATCGTACTCATCGGCAGCCGGGCTGCAAAGGGTATAGCTGCCAAGAGTCAATACGGCGCGGCGAAGGCTGCGTTGACAGCGCTCGCCCGCGCCTGGGCGAAGGAGCTCATCGGGCGAGGAATCACAGTCAATGTGGTTGCGCCGGCGGCGACTGAGACGGCGATGA
>JAPLPA010000049.1:0-1673 GCA_026400415.1 Afipia sp.
GGACCCGAGATGCTCGAATTGGCTTTGATGAACAGAATAGGTTCGGTCGGGATCGGAAGATTGGCTTCCTTGGCGTGGTCGGCGTAGTTCAGGCCGATAGCGAGAAATTTATTGAAGCCAGCCACAGGGGCGCCGAAGCGGGGCGTTCCATCCACGAGCGGAAGCGAAGCGGGATCGAGCGCCGCGAGCTTAGCGAGACCTGCGGGAGACAGCACGTCGCCGGTAATGTCTTTCACATGAGTCGACAGATCGCGTATGCGCCCCGAACGATCCATCATTCCGGGCTTTTCCTGACCCGCCGCTCCATAACGCACCAGCTTCATTTTCGTCGTCTCCCAACGGTTTATTGTTGGGACGTTTCTTGAAGCAGAGCGGAGAGAATTTCAACTGCTGAAGGCGTTGTGCAGTGCGTTTTGATCCAGCCAAGCCGAGAAAAATGAGCGGCTTACATTGTGCCCGGATACGCGCCGCCGTCGAGCAGGATATTCTGGCCGGTGATAAAGCCTGATTTCGCGCCGCATAGAAATGCGCAGGCAAGGCCGAACTCTTCCGGATCGCCGAAGCGGCCTGCAGGATTTTGCTTGGCGCGAGTTTTCAAGATTTCATCCAGTGAGACGCCCTGTGCCTCCGCAGCTTTCTGAAACATCGGCCCACGCAGACGATCAGTGTCGAACGGACCTGGCAAAAGACCGTTGATCGTGACATTGGCGATTACTGTCTTGCGCGCGATACCCGCGACAAATCCCGTGAGGCCGCTGCGTGCGCCATTCGACAATCCCAGCACGTCGATCGGCGCTTTTACAGCCGCCGAGGTAATGTTGACGATGCGACCAAACTTGCGCGCCATCATGCCGTCGACCGTGGCCTTGATCAGTTCGATGGGCGTGAGCATGTTGGCGTCGAGTGCTTTGATCCAGTCGTCGCGAGTCCAGTCGCGAAAATCTCCGGGCGGCGGGCCGCCCGCATTGTTGATAAGAATATCCGGATCGGGACAGGCCTTAAGCGCAGCCTCGCGACCTGCTGGAGTTGTGATATCGCCGACCACTTCCGTGACTTTAACTTTCGGGTTGGCCTTGCGAATATCTGCGGCCGTCTTCGCAAGCACGTCCGCGCCACGCGCCGTGATCGTGACATCGACACCTTCATTGGCAAGAGCAATTGCACATGCGCGTCCCAATCCCTTGCTGGCTGCGCAAACGATCGCGCGTCGTCCCGAAATTCCAAGATCCACTTTTTGCTCCGCTTCTTGTTCGATATCGCAGGCGTCTTAGCCGATTTGTGCCCCAACGAAAATCAATTCGCGCGCATCTCTGCCTTGATCATATCGGCGGCCTTCTCGCCGATCATGATGGTTGGCGCGTTGGTGTTGCCGCCGATCACCGTCGGCATGACGGAAGCATCAGCTATGCGGATTCCTTCAAGCCCATAAATCTTGAGTTTGGGATCAACCACCGCGAGCGGGTCGTTGACGCCCATCTTGCAGCTGCCGACCGGATGATAGACCGTGTCGGCGCGCGCGCGGATCGCGGCGCGGATATCATCATCGGTGTGCACATCGGCTGTGAACGCATCCGATGTCTCGATGGCCTTCAGTGCGGGCGCATCGAGCAAACGCTTTGTCGTCTTGAAGGCCGCGACCATCGCTTCCATGTCTTCGGGATCGCCGAAGAAAT
>JAPLPA010000049.1:1680-3006 GCA_026400415.1 Afipia sp.
GAAATTGGGATCAATGGCTGGCGGCTGCATCGGATCGGCGCTTTGCAGCCAGACGCTGCCGCGGCTTTTCGGGCGCAGCAAGCAGACATGGCATGAAAAGCCGTTGCCGAAAAACGGCGTGCGTCCGTGATCGTTGACGACGGCCATGCAGAAGTGAAGCTGAATGTCGGGAACGGGCAAATCAGGTCGTGTTTTGAGAAATCCGCCACACTCGGCGATATTCGAAGTCATCTGGCCACGCCGCTCACGGCGGTACTGGAAGATCGCCTTGATCATTCGCCCGATGCCTTTGAGCGTCAGGCCGGTGAAATTCGGCAAATCGGATCGGTAGCCAAATACGAAGTCCGGATGGTCGTGAAGGTTTTTCCCGACGCCCGGCAGATGATGAACCGACGCGATACCATGCTTGGCGAGTTCGGCTGAATCGCCGACGCCTGACAGCATCAGGAGTTGCGGCGTCTGAAATGCGCCGAGACTGAGAATTACTTCGCGGCCTGCGCGAATCTCCTTCGTTTCTTTGCCGACGCGATATTCGACGCCGACGGCGCGCTTGCCTTCGAAGATAATGCGGGTGGCGCGTGCACCGGTGATAACCTTCAGATTCTTGCGGGTTTCCATAAAAGGATGGATGTAGCCACGTGCTGCACTCCATCGTTCTCCGTTCTTTTGTGTCACCTGATAGACACCGAGGCCTTCCTGATCCGCGCCGTTGAAATCGTCGTTAATCTTGAATTGCGCTTCGCGCGCAGCCTGCAGATAAATTTCTTGTACGGGATTGTCGCTCTGAAGGTTCGTGACGCTGAGCGGTCCGCCCTTGCCGTGATACTCGCCGCCAAGCTCCGTGTTATTTTCGGATTTCTTGAAATAGGGCAGCACGTCTTTGTACGACCAGCCGGTATTACCGAGTGCTGCCCACTCGTCGTAGTCGGCCTTGTTGCCGCGGATATAGACCATCGCGTTGATCGATGACGATCCGCCGAGACCTTTGCCGCGCGGTTGATAGCCCTTGCGGCCGTTCAGACCTTTCTGTGGCACCGTGTCGAACGCCCAATTGTTGACAGGGCCGGACACCATCAGAATTAGCGCGCCGGGCGTTGTGACGACCCAGTTGTCATCCTTGCCGCCGGCTTCGAGCAACGCGACCGATACGTTTGGGTCTTCGGATAATCGGCTCGCAACCGCGCATCCGCCCGAACCTGCGCCCACGACGACGTAGTCGAAAATCTCCGGCATGGTGTTTCTCCCCAAAATTTCTTACGCCGGACATTGATGCCGGTCGCACATCGCACGCAATCCCAAGCAGAATACTAAGACATAAACCGCAAC
>JAPLPA010000118.1 GCA_026400415.1 Afipia sp.
TAACATTCTAACCGGACCACTCCGTGGGGGCCGGTCACAAGAAGCAGCGGCAGGGAAAAATCTTCCTCGACTATTTGCGCAACGATCGCATGGCCACAGCTGTGGCGCCGCTCTCGCCGCGCGCGCGTGAGGGCGCGCCTGTCTCGATGCCGATCACATGGACGCAGGTTCGCAGCGACCTCGACCCGATGAAATACACCCTGCGCACGGTGCCTTCCCTGCTTGCGAAGACCAAGGCGTGGGCGGACTACGACAAGGCGGCGCGGTCGATCAAAGCCGCTATCAAAGCGATTTTGAAATAAGAAATTACGGGGGCTATTAGTTCAATGAGTTACTTAAATGTGAGGGCCAAAAAGACGCTTTGAAGTGTCCCTAGATCCCTACAAATCGGCAGTCGACCGCCTCAACACCGCCGTCATCGCCCAGCGATCCCAATATGGATCGCACTTGCGCACGATCTGCACGAAGCACACGAAATAATAAACCATCGCGGGTGCCATGATCGCGAGAGCGACGGCGAGGTAGTGGTACTTCATCATGTCTTCCGCCGTGCCGCCGACGAGCTTCTCGGCACCGAGAATCATCGCACCCGTGACGACAAACGGCCCCAGCAACGCTGAGTAACGTATGGCCATCTGCCTGAGCGACGGCGGCAAACTGGTTTTGAGCGAGTCGTCGACGACTGAAATCTTGCAGGCGCGGTCGCCGAGCGTGCCGGGCTTTCGCAGCTTGAACCAGATCAGATATGCCAGCAGCGCGATGCAGGCCGGCCATTCGAGCGACCATGCATCGACCTGCTTGTCGTTCCGGTCGAGCGAGTAGGTCTCCGAGATCTTGTAGGTGGTGTTGCCGGTCTTGGTCGAATGCGAGACCGTCAGCTGCCGCGCCGTCTCCGCCCCGAACAACGTTGTCTTGCACACCTTCGCTGCGGTCGGGTTTGCGGGCGGAGGCGGCTTCAAATCGGGAGCGATGCTGGTGGCCTTGTAGCAAACCGTCGTCGCGAAACCGCCCGCCGCCAATTGAACCGCACCTGCGGTGAGCGCGAACAGGATAGCGGCGAGAACCTGGAAGGGGAGAAAGACCACAACGGCGTCGATGAAGAAGGAGAACATCCTGCGCCAGAAACCGGCGCGCAATCGTTCGGCTTTCATGGGGTGGCTCGCATGTGAGAGGCCTGCATCTGGATAAACGATTGTCGCGCTGTGTCCCGTTCGGGTTCAGGCTTTTCCACAGGGCCATTAACCAATCGGGGCCGTCCCAAAGCTGCACGAACAGTTTAAGAGGCATCGTAAACGCGGCGCGCAGCAAGCAATTACCGTCCTGCTACGGGACAAAACGCATGGCACGCAGCATGCACATACCAGCCTTAAGGAAGTTGATGGCTGGAGGTTAACGTGCAGGCTGAAACAACAAACACGGCGGTTACGCCGGATGCAGGCCGCGTCGAGGCGCTCGATCTCTTGAGGCTCGCCGCCGTGTTCGGCGTCATGTGTTTTCATTTTTGCTTTTACGGCCCCGAACTGAACGGCAAATCGTTCGTCGCGTTTCCGGAGTGGGCGGGCTTTGCAAAGTACGGCTATCTCGGCGTGCAGCTGTTTTTCGTCATCAGCGGATTCGTCATCGCCTACTCTGCGGTAGGGCGCAACGCCTCGACATTTGCGATTGCGCGGTTCTCGCGGATCTATCCGGCGTTCTTCTTCTGCATGACACTC
>JAPLPA010000562.1 GCA_026400415.1 Afipia sp.
ATGCTCCGGTCAATAAATCCCACGCAGGCAAAACATGATTTACCGGCCTATCACTGGTGACTGGGCCGGTCATCAACGGATAACCCGCCATGGCATTCACCGTGTAATCAAGCGCGGTGCTGCCGTTGGCCCAGCCCATCACGCGCACCGTAATAAGGTCGGCGCGACCCAGAGCCAGTTTCTCATGCGATAGAAATCCGTCCGCCGGAAAGTTGGTAACAAACATCCCCGCGGCTGGATCAGGTGCGGTGATCAAGCGAACCGCGAGCTCCCGCCCTTCCGGGCGCGACAAATCTAGTGCAATAGACTTCTTGCCCTTATTAAGACCCTCCCAATAAAGACTCGCCCCGTTCGGAGCAACTGGCCAACGGTGACGATCGGGGCCCCCTCCTATCATGTCAAAGCGAATGACTTCAGCACCAAGTTGAACAAGGTGCAGGCAGCACGACGGCGCTGCGATGAAGGAGGCGCCCTCGATGATGCGCATTCCGTCGAGAACATTAGACATGGATAAATAATTCCATTGCCGATCGGTTATTTGGCGGTATTGCACCAATTACAGATCGCGCTCTAAGAGATCGAGATCGCTCCCGCTCCGTACGCCTATCCTCGATATTAACTCTCAAATCGCGGCACGTCGCAATTCCGGGTTAATCTTGGCAAACAGTTCGTGCCCGCGAGCAACATCGTCATATGGGGCACCCCAGTGAATTACCGCCAGAAAATGGCCGGCTCCGAGTTCCTTACACTGATGGATGATCTGCTCTAAGACACGATCGGGTGTTCCGGAGATAAATTCGTCCTCGCTTAGTGAAAACCCCGTGCCCTTTTGCGGCGCATCGGGCACCGCCTTCAATGAAGCGCGCGGATCCTTAGCAAGTGTATTGCGAAGGCGATCGATGACGCCTTCCAACAATTCCTGAGCTTCGCTTTCTGTTTCTGCAATGGCGACGCGACGCCGCAATGCAAAATGCTATGGACCAGCCTTAAGTCCCGACCGGTCTGAGGCTTCCCTGTATGCGTCAAAATTATAGTATTTCCCGTGATAGGAAATCACCTCTTGAGTAAGAGCGGCGTCGAGAATCTCCAGAGCCTCGTCGTTTCGTCCCCTCGCCTCATCCATGGTGATGTTTAGTGCGGCTAACTCTGGAGGAATTCCGATTGCCGTTCCAATTTCCAGTCGGCCGCCCGTGATATTGTCCAGCATGCCAATCTCTTCAACGATGCGCCACGGCTGATAGTTTGGTGTGACCACCCCCATCACACCCAGCCGCAAGGTGCGTGTTCGCTGCGCAACTGCGGCAATCAGCAGATTGGGCGACGGGCTATAAGACCCGAAATGATGCTCACTAAAGAAAATACCTTCGAAACCAAATTTCTCGTCCTTCTCCCACAAACTCAGATACGACGAAAAATAATCAGGGACCGTACTTGGCTTGCCGCCGCCAGTTGGCGCGCTCAATTCCGGAAAAAACTCAAATACCCACGGACGGATCATGATTCTTTCTCTTCGGCGATTATTGTGAAAAGGATTGGAGACTGTGACGGCAGTTTGATTTCAGAGACATCAAACTGATTCAAAAAAATCACCGCCGCAATCTCAACGTAGCAAGCCATCGAGAGGTTGATAGATGCCGATATAGTAAGGCTGATAACATACTGATATCGGTCGATGATGGATGAGTGAATGCGCGACATCGCTATTCGCAAGATTTCCTGATTATCGGCCGCGTGGTTCGCCGCAATTCCGTTGTTTCACGATATAGGACTCGTCCAAGCTCAAACGGCACCTCATATCGCGCAATAGCGCCGCCGCTGTCGTTACTCCAATTTAATATCGCCGGTTTTGATGATCTTTTCAAAAGCCGTGCCGATTTCTTTCAGCAATGCCGCGAACTCATCAGGTGAAGTGACCGTGGACATGATGAAGAGTGTTTTTAGTCTCGCCTTTACTTCAGGTGTAACGACCGCTTTCCCGATAGCGTCGGCTAGCTTTGTAGCGATGGGGCGAGGCAGACCTGGGGGACCATAGTATCCATAGAACGAGATAGGCCGGCGGAAAATAAAATCGGGCATTGCCTTTGTGATCGGCGGAATATCGGGCGCGTCTTCGAACGCCTCCGATTGGGGGACCGCGAGAACTTTGATTTTCCCATCGCCGGCAAGTGGAAGACTGGATGCAAGATTGCTTATGGCAACATCAATCTGTCCTCCGGCAAGCGCCGTCATTACCGGGGCGAGACCGTTGAAAGGAACGTGAAGCATCTCATAACCCGACTGCCTGAAATATTCACCCGTGAGATGCTGGGAAGACCCATATCCCGTGCTGCCGAACGTCAGCTTGCCGGGGTGGGCTTTAATGTATGCGAGTAACTGCTCCATCGAATCCAGGCCCAAGCCTGGGCGGGTCGCGATAGCGCCCACAGGAGCAACGGCAGAGGTGATTGGCGTTAGCTTCCGAATTCCCTCAACGGTGTTAGACCTGCCTTGCAACAAGGTGAGATCGGCGCCAGCCGTGTAGAGAATGGGCTGCACCAGGCTTGTTCTCGATAATAAGCGGCTGTCCCAACAGCGCCGACAATGGCTCGGCCAATATGCGCGCTGTGGCATCAATCGCCCCGCCGGCAGCGTAAGGCACGATGATGCGTATGGGCCTGTTCGGGTAATTCTGTGCCGACGCCCCGGTAGCAACCATCGCCATCGCAAAAACCGCGGTCCACACAAGCCGTCTCAAGGCGAATGAACTTTCCGCAAAACCGTCGTTCATCGGTGTCCTCCCTGGCGTACTAAGCATGGAAGCAATC
>JAPLPA010000507.1:0-2936 GCA_026400415.1 Afipia sp.
GCTGTGTCGCCCACGCCTTCATAGTGCCGTAGCGCGCCATCTCATAGTGTTCGACGGCTTGCGCAGCAGCGACCAGACCGGCATCGAGCGCCTCGGTACCTTTATATTCGTCCATCACTTCCTTGCCTTCATCGAGAATGCCCATGATGGCGTCGCAGGTCTTCGCCTTCGCCGGCTTATCGATGAGTTTGAAAATCTGCTCAAGTCGGCCGACCTGACCTTGGGTTTCGCCGAAATGCTTCTTAAACGCAGCGCTCAGATCCTTGGAGTGTGCGGCTTTCGCCATTTTCGGCAACGCCTTCAGGATCTGCTTCTCGGCGAAATAGATGTCTTTCAACTGATCGTAGAAGAGATCGTTGAGTGTCTTTTCTTTTATCGCGCGTTTCGGCGCGGATCGCTTTGCAGTCTTCTTTGCTGACTTCTTGGCTTTCTTGGCCATGTCTCACTCCGCTTTTGATTGACGGGATTGTTCCCGCCTTTCAACGCGACGTGATGAGCATGGTTCCGAAATCAAAAGTGTCGCAATCGCGACTTATCCGGCGAGTTGCGTCTCGACCAGCCGGATCCAGTATGACGATCCGTAAACAATGGCATCGTCGTTAAAATTGTAGGACGGGTGGTGAAGCCCCGCGCTTTCGCCGTTGCCAATGAAAATGAAAGCGCCGGGCCGCGCCTCCAGCATATAGGCGAAATCTTCCGCGCCCATCACGGGCGGAATATCGAGGCTGACATTGGCCTCGCCGGAAATCTCGGTCGCAATCCGCGCCGCAACGTCTGTCTGCTCAGCGTGGTTGACCAGCACCGGATAGCTACGCTCGTATTTCAGCGTGATCTTGGAACCGGTGAGCTTGGCAACGCCCTCGCAAACTTCGTTGACACGCTGTTCGATCAGATCGCGCACCTCTGCCGTAAGCGACCGCGCGGTTCCCTCAAGCCGCGCCGTCTGCGGAATGACGTTGTTGGTGTTGCCAGCGTGAAATTCGCAAATTGAAATCACCGCCGCGTCCAGCGGATCGACGCTGCGCGACACAATAGACTGCAACGCGGTAATGAGTTGCGCGCCGACCAGAATGGAGTCGACGCTTTTGTGCGGCCGCGCCGCATGGCCACCGACGCCTTCAATATGAATCTTGATGTGATCGGTTGCCGCCATCGCGGGCCCGACGCGGGTTGCGAATGTGCCGATCGCCATGCCGGGCGAATTGTGCATGCCGTAGACCTGATCGATCTTGAAACGATCCATCAACCCGTCCTCGATCATCGCAGCGGCGCCGGCACCACCCTCCTCGGCCGGCTGGAAAATCATGATCGCATCGCCTGCGAAATTGCGCGTCTCGGCAAGATAGCGCGCAGCTCCCAATAACATTGCGGTATGACCGTCATGCCCGCAGGCGTGCATTTTGCCGGGAATGGTTGAGCGATACGCAACGCCGGTCTCTTCCTCGATAGGCAACGCGTCCATATCGGCACGTAGACCAACAGCCCGGAGGTCGCCGCCATTGACCTTCTTGCGGCCCTTGATGACCCCAACCACACCTGTGCGCCCCAATCCGGTGACGACTTCATCGCAGCCGAATTCCCGCAGGCGATCCGCGACGAATGCCGCCGTGCGGTGCACATCGTACATCAGTTCGGGATGCGCATGCAGGTCCCGCCGCCAGCCCCTGATGTCGGGTTGCAGATCCGCGACGCGATTGACGATAGGCATTGGGAAAATCTCACGCTTGATCGGATGGAAGGCTGCAACGCTAGCATAGGGTTTTAACAGCCCCAATATCTCCGCGCTTGCGAAAGTGCCGTCAAAGGCCATAAACCTGAGACAAAGCTGCAAAGAAAACGGATCGGGATATGGCGACGCGCCTCGACGGAGACTTCGACTACATCGTGGTGGGCGCCGGCACAGCCGGTTGCATCGTCGCCAATCGGCTTTCGGCCGATCCGAGCAAGCGCGTGTTGATCCTGGAGGCTGGCGGCAAGGATAACTGGATCTGGTTTCACATTCCGGTCGGCTATCTGTTTGCGATCGGCAATCCACGCTCCGACTGGATGTTCAAAACAGAACCGGAAGCCGGTCTCAACGGACGCGCGCTCTCATATCCGCGCGGAAAGGTGATCGGAGGATCGTCGGCGATCAACGCGATGATCTCGATGCGCGGTCAGTCAGCGGATTACGATCATTGGCGGCAACTCGGTTTGAAAGGCTGGGGCTGGGACGACGTGCTGCCTGCGTTCAAGCAACTCGAAGACCATTTTCTCGGAGCGAGCGAGCATCACGGCACGGGCGGCGGCTGGCGCATCGAGGCGCCGCGTCTTTCATGGCGGGGTCTTGATGCCGTCGCAGATGCCGCAAGCGAAATGGGAATCCCACGCGTTTCAGATTTCAACACCGGCAATAACGAAGGCATCGGCTATTTCCACGTCAACCAGAAGCGAGGGCGGCGCTGGTCCGCCGCGCGCGGGTTCCTGAAACCTGCGTTGTCGCGACAAAATCTGCGGCTTGAGACCAATGTGCTGGTGGATCGGTTGATCGTCGAGAACGGTCGCGCGGTTGGTGTGCGATTCTCGCGAGGCGGAGAGATCATCGAGGCGCGCACCAAAGGTGAAGTGATTTTGTGCGCGGGCTCGATCGGCTCCGTGCAGGTGCTGCATCGCTCCGGCATCGGGCCGCAGGAATGGCTGTCGCCATTCGGCATCGAGACAATCCTTGATCGACAGGGTGTCGGACGGAACCTGCAGGATCATCTGCAACAACGCGCCATATATAAAGTAGAAGGCGTGCGCACGCTGAACGAGACCTATTACAATCTGTTCAGGCGCGGCTGGATGGGTATGGACTACGCCCTGCGACGACGCGGGCCACTGACGATGGCACCGTCGCAACTGGGAATCTTCACGCGCTCCGATCCACATAAAGAGCGCGCCAACATACAGTTCCA
>JAPLPA010000507.1:2991-24862 GCA_026400415.1 Afipia sp.
TAAATTCGGCGACCCTCTGCATCGCTTTCCCGCCATTACGATCAGCGCGTGCAACCTTCGCCCGACATCGCGCGGCACCGTGCGCATCACATCGAATGCAGCGGATGACAAGCCGCGCATCGCGCCGAATTATCTTTCGACGAGTGAAGATCGCGAAGTCGCCGCCGATGCCATTCGCGTCACGCGCAAACTGATGAAACAACACGCCCTCGAAAAATTTCATCCGAACGAATATCTTCCCGGCCCGTCCGTCGGCGACGATGATGCGTCACTCGCAAAAGCAGCGGGCGATATCGGCACCACAATCTTTCATCCCGTCGGCACAGCAAAGATGGGAGCGGCAACCGATACGATGGCAGTCGTGGATGAGCGCCTGCGCTTTCATGGCATGAAAGGATTGCGCGTGGTCGATGCGTCTGTGATGCCGACCATTACGTCAGGTAATACAAATACGCCGACCGCGATGATCGCGCACAAAGGTGCGGCGATGATTTTGGAAGACGCGCAGTCGGCTTAGGGCCGCATTGTCATGTGCGCGACGCCCGGCATACGCAACGGCTCGGCAAGGCGCGCAAACTCACACAACAAAGGACGCGTCTTGCGCGGATCGATAATTTCTTCAACCCAGAATTTCTCCGCAGACCGAAACGGCGACCGCAGTTTATTCAAGCGGTCATCGATGGCCTTACGCTCGGCAACCGGATCATCCGCCGCCTCGATGTCAGCGCGATAGGCCGCCTCGATGCCACCTTCGAGCGGCAGCGAACCCCAATAGCCGGACGGCCATGCGTAACGCATTGAGAAACGTCCCGCCGGTTGATGCACGACACCCGCGACTCCGACGGCACGGTGGATTGATTGACTGCCGCCATCGCACGCACACCGTGCTTTATGGTGGCGGCCTTTTCGGCATCGAGGCCGATCATGAAGCCAGGGCAATCCATCAGATAGACAATCGGCAGATGGAATGTTTCGGCAAGATCGACGTAGCGAACAACCTTCTGACACGCCTCGGCGGTCCATGAGCCGCCATAGATAAAGGGGTCACTGGCGAGCAACATCACCGCGCGGCCCTCAAAGCGCGCGAAGCCCGCGATGATCGAGCGGCCGAAATTCGCGCTCATCTCGAAGAACGAACCTTTGTCGACGACGGACTCGATGATGGGCCGCATCTTGTAAACCTGTTTGCGGCTGCGCGGCACGACGTTCAGCAACGCCTCATCGGCACGCAATGGATCGTCGTCGCATGCAGTTGTCGGCGGCAATTCAAATACCGAGGGCGGCAGATACGACAAGAATCGCCGCGCGCACTCGAAGGCTTCTTCCTCGGTCTCGACAGCGTCATCGACTCCGCCAGCGCGCGTTTGAATTTGCCAGCCGCCAAGTTCCTGCTTGTCGAGCTTCTGGCCAAGTGCCGCGACCACCGGAGGACCGGCCACGAACATTGCGGACGATTTCGTCATAACGCAATAATGCGATGCCGCCAGCCGCGCAGCGCCGAGTCCCGCGACTGAGCCAAGCCCGAGGCCGACGACAGGCACCTGAGCAAGGTTTGACGTTGTGTACCAATACCATTCGTTGCCGCCGATACCGCCGGGAAGGTTTGCAGCGCCCTTGGTCTCGATGGTTTTGACCGAACCGCCTCCGCCTGAACCTTCGATCACGCGAACGATCGGAAGCCGAAAATCGTGCGCCATTCTCTCGGCCATGATTGGCTTTGCGGCAATCGATGCGTCCGCCGAGCCGCCACGTACTGTGAAGTCGTCGCCAACGACGACGACGGCACGGCCCTCGATCTTGCCGCGGCCGAATACACAATTCGCAGGCGTCAGCATTTTTAGTTCGCCTGCATCGTCGTATTCTCCGATGCCTGCGACCGTTCCCATCTCATGAAAGCTTGCTTGATCGACAAGCTTGTCGATACGCTCGCGAACCGTGAGACGACCCTGATCGTGCTGACGCTTGACCTTGTCGGTACCGCCCATCTGCTTTGCGAAAGCTTCGCGCCGGGCGAGTTCGTCGAGTTCGGGCTTCCAATTCATTCCCCTGCTCCGTTCGCTATGCGCCGTGAAGCGCAAGCCGCCGTTTTTCATTCTGCCGTGCTGAATGAATTTCCTCTTGCGAACCAAGCTACCCCGCGCAATCTTTCGCCACAACACCAGGCCGCGCTCACAAAGCGGCGGCTTTCGTCGCGACGCAGGCGAGGACATTCATGGCCGAGATCAACCTCACCACCGAAGTCGCGGGGCGCGTCTGTGCCATTTCGACCGTTGAAGGCGCAAACGTCACCAATGGCGACGACATCTTGTTCGTCGAAGCCATGAAGATGGAAATCCCGGTTTCAACCTCTGCCGCCGGAAAGATCAAGTCGATCCTCGTCGCCATCGACGATCCCGTTGTGGAAGGTCAAGTCGTTGCCATTCTGGAAACGTGACAGCGCGACAAACTGTCATGTCTTAAATCCAAGCGGTGCGGACGTTGCTTCGCTGCGAAGGCGGTGACATGATCCGACAAAATACAAAGCGCATTTCGCACAGCGAAAGCATCTGGGAGGATTTTCGATGAACCGTTGCATCAATACGCTTGCTGCCATTTCTGCCGCTGCAGCGTCATTCGCAGTGCAAGGCGCGGCTGCGCAAGACGTCAAGTTGCCGCCCACATTAGCCTTCACCGCTTACGACACCGGCACCGCGGGCTTTAATATCGCTGTCGGCGTCGGCAAGATGATGAAGGACAAATACAACACGGACGTCCGCGTCCTGCCCGCAGGTAACGACGTTGCCCGCCTTGCACCGCTGCGCGCCGGTCGCGCGCAGGTCGCGTGGATGGGTTCGGGAATTTATTTCGCGCAGGAAGGCGTGTTCGAGTTCGGAGCCAAGGAATGGGGTCCGCAAGCCATCCAGGTGACACTGAGCACCATCGATTGCAACGCAGGCACCCTCGGCGTCGCCAAGGATATCGGAGTAACGCAACTGAAAGACCTTCGCGGCAAACGCGTCGGATTCGTTGTCGGCTCGCCTGCTCTCAATCAAAACGCATTGGGCATTATAGCTTATGGCGGCCTCACTCAGAAAGACGTGAAGATCGTCGAGTTCGCAAGCTACGGCGCGATGTGGAAAGGTCTCATCAACAACGACGTGGATGCTGCCTTCGGCACGACCATTACGGGGCCGGCGAAGGAAGCCGAAACATCCCCGCGCGGCATCGTCTGGCCGCCAATGCCTCCGGGCGACAGGGAAGCCTGGGCGCGCGTCAAGAAAGTCGCTCCATTCTTCAATCCGCATTTGGCCACCTGCGGCGCGGGCATTTCGCCGCAAAATCCGATCGAGTCGAGCACGTACCCTTATCCGGTCGCATCCGTATATGCGTCGCAGCCGGCCGATCAGGTCTACGCGATTACAAAATCGATGATTGACGGTTTCGACGCGTACAAGGATTCCGCGCCCGGCGCGCTTGGGCTGGAAGCCAAAAAACAAACGATGAAGTGGGTCGTCCCGTTCCATCCATCGGCCGCGAAAGCGCTCAAAGAGGCAGGCAATTGGACCGACGAAGACCAAAAGTGGAATGATAACCTCATCAAGCGCCAGGGCGTTTTGACTGCAGCGTGGACGGCCTTCAACACCGCGAACGCTTCATTAGACGCCGATAAATTCCTGGAAGGCTGGATGAAGGCGCGCAGCGATGCACTCGCGAAGGCGAACATGCCGAACGGGTTCGAGTAACGTCACGAAAATCGGACATTGAACTGCAAACGAGGTCTTTGATGGCGCCATCGTCCGATCAACAGAAGACCGCGGCGGCAGTCACAGCCGATGAGATCGCAGGGGTCGAAAAACGTGTCGTATTCGACGACCCGCATGCTGGCGTCGGCGGCTTGCAGGAAGCAGAAGTCACGCGCGTGCGTTCGCTCAAGGGCGCATGGCGCTGGGCGCTTGTCGGAGCGACAGCCGCGACAATCCTGCTTTGCATCAACCAGCAATTCTCGCTGCGCTTCTTTGTCGACTACACGCAACTCAATACTGAATATTTCTATCTCCTGATCGCGCTGATGCTGCCGTTTACGTTCCTGATTTTTCCAGGAACGACCACCGCTCCGCTTGATCGTATTCCTTGGTACGACGTCGTCCTCTTCGTAGCGACATTTACGGCCTCGATCTTTTTGATGACGAATATGCGTAAGGCCGCCGCGGCCGGCTGGGAATCGTTCGGGGCCCCGCAGAACGTCATCACTGCAGGCATTGTCATGTGGGCGGTATTGATGGAAGCCCTGCGCCGAACCGGCGGATGGAGCCTATTGTGGTGCGTGTTGCCATTTACGCTCTATCCGTTGTTCGCCGAAGCCAGCTGGCTCGGACCGTTTCGCGGATCTCAACTCACCCTCGATCAGACAACGGCATATCACGTACTTTCAGGTGAGAGCCTTCTCGGTATTCCGATTCAGGCTTTCGCCGACACCGTGATTGGCTTTCTTGTATTCGGTACCGCGCTGATGATGACAGGCGCAGGGAAATTCTTCATCAACATTGCGTTTGCACTGTGCGGAACGTTCCGCGGTGGCGCTGCCAAAGTCTGCATCTTCGCTAGCGGACTCCTCGGCATGATGTCCGGATCGATCATCTCCAACGTGTTGACCGCTGGTACCATGACGATTCCCGTCATGAAGAAAAGCGGCTTCCGGGCATCTTATGCAGCCGCCATCGAAGCCTGCGCCTCGACCGGCGCTGTGCTGGCGCCGCCCGTGATGGGCGCAACGGCATTCGTGATGGCGCAATTCCTCAACGTCAGCTACGCAGACGTCGCAGTTGCGGCGATCATTCCGGCCGCGCTCTATTATCTCGGGCTGTTCATGCAGGTCGATTCCTACGCCGCGCGGCATGGCCTTAAAGGAATCCCGCGCTCCGAACTGCCAAAGATTTGGGATACCATCAAAGAAGGCTGGTACTACGTCTTTGTCATCGCGCTCTTGGTCGTGATGCTACTGTACTTCAAGCGCGAGAGCCACGCGCCGTTCTTCGCCACCGCGCTGCTTCTGGTTCTCAACCAGCTTTTCTCGAAAGACACGCGCTGGACTTTCGGAACGATCAACAAATTCCTGGAAGTCAACGGACGCACCTTCGTTGAATTGGTTGGTATTCTCGCTGGCTGCGGACTTTTGATCGGCGCATTCTCGATGACCGGCGTCGTCTCAAGCCTTGCCAACGACCTTCTGAGAATTGCAGGCGACAACGCATTCATGTTGCTGTTCATGTGTGCTTTCACAAGCCTTGTCCTGGGCCTCGGCCTGACAACAACCGCCTGCTACATTTTCCTCGCCATTTTGGTAGCGCCCGCGCTGGAGAAGGTCGGCCTCAACAGAATGGCCGTACACATGTTCATTTTCTATTGGGGCATGTTGTCGTCGATTACGCCGCCCGTGGCCATTGCGTCGTTTGCGGCGGCCGGCATTGCAGGTTCACCAGCGATGAAGACCGGGTGGGAATCGATGTGGGTCGGCAGCATCATCTATTTCATCCCATTCTTCTTCGTACTCAATCCTGCGTTAGTGCTGCAAGGCGACAGCCCCTATTTCGCCGCTCTCGGCCTGATGGCGCTTGCGGCCTTCCGCACGCTGTTCATTTGCGGCGGCATTCAAGGTTATCAGGCATTCGTCGGCGATCTTCGGCAAACTGGAATATTGGAATGGCCTTTGCGTGTGCTTTTGGTGGCTGGCGGCTTTGTCATCGCCACACCAGGCGGCGGCATCATGCCTATATCGGAAGTTCAGATCGTGATGCTTGGGCTCGCGATCCTCGCGCCGACGGTGGTGATCGCGCTATTGCTTGTCAGGCGAAACCCTCTGGTTCCGATGCGGTCTTAGCGATATCCCGCACGACTTAAGTTCCGCCAAATGTGGCAAACGCTGCATGCTGTGCCGCCACGACACACCTGACCAAAAACTTGAATTGCGTACGCGTTGTGAAAGTTTTGTGTCTGGCATTCTGGGGAAGGCTACTTATAGTCCCGGTCAGCGCCATACGTTTTTAAGGGATCAAAATGCTGAAATCGCTGCTTGCTGCCACCCTCATCATTACCTCCGTCAGCGGCGCATTCGCCCAGACCAATTCCAAGCGCAGCGGAACGGCTGAAGAGCAGCGCGCATGCGCGCCAGACGTATCGCGCCTATGCCGCGACGTCATGAACGACAGCGATCTCACCGTTCTGGGTTGCCTGAAGGCAAACCGCGCAAAAGTCAGCGCATCCTGCAACAAGGTTCTTGTCAGCAACGGGCAATAAGCCCTAGCGCGAAAGCCGCAGCGACAAGCGGCCTTCCATCTGTTCAAATTTGCGAATGGCTAAAGCGCTTGATGCGCCGGTCGGCGTCAGGCCGTTTTGCGCGCGGCGTTGTCGACCAGCGTTTTGCCGAGCGACCAAATTGCGCCCGGCACGCGATGGCTGGCTTCGATCACTGAATCGAACGCCGTCTCGATCCATTTGCAATCATCATTGGTGATCGTCAGCGAGGGGATCAATTTGATGGTGTGGCTGGCGTGTCCCGACACCTGACTGAGAATCTTGTGTTCCTTGAACAATGGGATCGTAATGAGCTGGCAGAACAGTCCCTTGCTGGCAGTCTCCAGAAGATTCCATGACGCTTTCAGCGTCAGCGATTTCGGCGGCCCGAACTCGACGCCAATCATCAAACCTTTGCCGCGGACGTTCTTCAGCAATTCATAGCGCGGAATCATTGCCGACAGCGCCGATATGAGCTGAGCGCCGCGCGCCGCAGCGTTCTCGATCACCTTTTCGGATTTCATGACATCCAGAACGGCAATACCCGCCGCCATCGCGAGATCGTTCTTCGCGAATGTCGAGCCGTGAACGACGGCACGATCCATCCGGTCGAATGTCTTGTCGAAGATTGCCTTGCGCGTCAGCACCGCACCAACCGGGACATGGCCGCCCGACAGCGCCTTCGACAACAGCACCATGTCGGGTTCGACATTCCAGTGCTCGACCGCAAGAAAGCGTCCGGTCCGGCCCATGCCGGTTTGAATTTCATCGGCAACAAAGATCGTGCCGTAGCGTTTGCAAAGCGCAGCCACACCCGAGAGATAATCGTCGTCGGGCATATTGACGCCCTTGCCTTGAATTGGCTCGACGAAGAACGCCGCAACCTGACGCGAAGCCAATGCTTTTTCCAGCGCGGGCAGATCGTTGAACGGGACCGCAGAGCAATCGGGCAAAAGAGGGCCGAAGCCGTCGCGGAAATTCTTGTCGCCAGTCAGCGACAGCGATCCGTAGGACAGCCCATGATAGGCATGGTCGCAATAAACGATTTGAGTGCGCCCGGTCGCCGCGCGCGCAAACTTGATTGCTGCTTCGACGCATTCGGTGCCTGAATTGGCGAAAAACACCTTGTCGAGATAAGGCACGTGGGCGATCAGGCGTTCGGCCAGAATGCCGGCGAGTGTCGACAGGTCGAGCTGCACCAGGTTCGGCAGATCGGCGTCGAGCACGCTCTTGAGCGCGTCTTTCACGGTGGGATGATTGCGGCCGACCGCGAAGACGCCGAACCCGCTCAGGAGATCGAGATAGCGGTCGCCATCCCGGTCATACAGATATTGGCCATGCCCACGCTGAAATCCGACATCGTACCCGATCGTCTTGAGCACCCTGACGAGTTGCTCATTCAGATAACGTGTATGCAGAGCATTTCGCTGGAATTGGCGGTCCGCGAACATCTCCGAAATGTCTAATTTGGACTTCATCATCGCCTACATACTTCGGTTGTTGGGCGGGTAGTCAACCGAAAATAAAGTATGCGTCGTTTTGCCTGTCTCTGGAACCACCAATGATTCTCATGCTTAAACCCGGTTGCAGCGCACGCGAGGATTTATGCGAAATATAGCCATTTTTGGAATGATCTTTCTCGGCGCGACTGGCGCTGTTCACGCTGCCGAAGCCACCGGCGAGTGGCGCGACGAGGATGGCAAGGCGACGATCCGAATCGTCGACTGCGGCTCTGCGCTTTGGGGTGTCATTGCTTCTGAAAGGACACCGGGCCACCTCGACACCAATAATCCCGAGATCGCCAAGCGAAATCGCACGACATTGGGCATGCCTATTCTCATCAACATGAAGAAGTCGAAAGACGAAGAGGATACGTGGGAAGGCAAGATCTACGATCCGATCCGCGGCAAGTTGTTCGATTCCTCCATCGTGGCAAAGGGGCCGACTGAACTGCGTGTCGAAGGGTGCGTTGCTATGGTTCTGTGCGGTGGCCAGACATGGAAACGTGTTGAGCCGGGCACATCCGGTTTCACCTACGGCCCGTCTGGGGGCTGGAAGACAGGTGCCACGGGCACTCCGAAAACCGCTGTATCTGCGCCGTTTCCAACGCCTATCGGCACTTCGAAAAGCGGCGGTCCGAAGGGCGCAAAAGGCCCCGCGGGCAACGATCCGGCAGCAGCCGAAATTTGCGCGCTACCCGAGATCGCGCCAGCTTCAGCTAGATAGCCGCACCAGCGGCTATTTTTTCTTCACCTTCTCCGCCGCGCGCGGCGCGCCCATCAAGGCAGGCTGAAACAACACGGCCGCTGCCATCGTGGTCACCAGCGACAGCGCCAGCAATTTTCCCATGCTCGACGTGCCGGGATGACTGGACAGCCACAGACTGCCGAAGGCAGTTGCGGTTGTCATCGCGCTGAAGAAGATCGCGCGCGTCAGGCTCGATTGCAGAAGCTTTGTCTGACCTGCCCGCCATGCCGTGACGTAATAGATTTTGAATGCCACCCCGATCCCGAGCAGGACCGGCAATGCGATGATATTGGCGAAGTTCATCGGCAGGCCGATGAGCACGCAAATCTCCAGCGTGACGACGCCTGCCAAAATAAGAGGCACCAGCGTCAGCAACACGTCACCGATGCGCTTGAGCACGATCCAGAGCAGGATCGAGATCGATAGCAGAGCCCAGAAGCCGGCGTGAATGAACGCCTTCACGATGGTGTCGCCGGATTTCAGAATCGAGATCGGGCCGCCGATCGCATCCGGCTGAACCTTCAAAACGGCAGCCGCGAATTTGCGCAACGTGTCGTTGTCATTCGGATCACCCTTCGGCTGCGCTTCGATGCGTGTCCGGCCGTCGCTCGTAGTCCATTCGTTGACGATGTCGGCCGGTAGTGACTTGGCCGTGATTGGCTGGGCCTTGAACAGGCCGCGAATCTGATCGAGCGCAATCTTCAGCGGCGCAATAAATGTCGCCTCCGCTCTGTCGCGCATCGGCTTGTCCGCCTGAGCAAGCTTCTCCAGCGCATAGGCGAGACGGCGCTGTGCGTCTGCACCAGGTCCAGGATCGTTTCCTGCGGCCTTCCGCAAGCTCGTCACCGACCCCTTCAATGCAGCGACATTTTCGGCATCCGTCGGAGGCGCGCCCGGCGGCTCCGGTTTCAGCACAGCATCCAATCCCGGAGCCGCCTTGCGGATAATTCCGAGCTTCGCCTGCTGATCGTCCGGGATGAATGTGTCGAACGACAACACGCGGGAGACTTCCGGCAACTTCGAGAGCTTGGCCTGAATCTCGCGCGCCGCTGCAGGCGACGGCGCAACCACGTCGATTGCGTTGGTGCCGGTATTCGGATCACGCCGCAAATCGAGATAGGTGGCGATCGATTCCACCTTGGGGCTGCGCAGGTTCATTGGATTGAAGTCGAAGTGCAGGAAGTAAAGCAGTGGCAGGCCCGCGATCGCTACACCGAGCGTCCAGACAACAACCGCGATACGATGGCGCTCGAGGAAATCGTCGACCGGCGCAAGAAATTTATACCCGAGAGATTCTTCCTCACCCGGCGGATTGAAAATCTGGAGCAATGCGGGCAGCACCGTGACAGCGGCCGCGAACGCGATAATCATACCGGCACCGGCGATCTTGCCGAGCTCCGACACGCCCTTGTATTCGGTCGGCAGGAATGAGAGAAATCCGCAAGCCGTGGCGACCGCCGCCAGTGTCAGCGGAACAGCCGAATATTCACCCGCTTTTACAAGTGCCGTGCGCAAATTTTCAGAACCGGGCTTTGCATCAACCGCATGGCGTTCAGCGCGATAGCGCACGCTGTACTGAATGCCGAAATCGACGCCGAGACCGACGAACAAAACAGCGAACGCGATCGACAGCAGATTCAGCGAGCCGACCATCATCAGGCCCGCCGCTGTCGTCACCGTCAGACCGATGAACAGATTGACGAACACGGCGCCGATGATCTTGGCGGAATGCAGCGCCATCCAGAGAATGACCAGCACGATCAGAACGGTGCCGATGCCGTTGACGACAGCGCCGTCCTGCACCGTGGAAAATTCTTCATTGGCGATCGGCACCGGACCGGTGAGCCGCACGCGTGCCCCGTATTCTCCGGCAATATCCAGATCGACGGCGGCCTTGCGAATCGCATCGGTGGCGTCCTTGCCGGGCTCCAAAGCCGCGAAATCGAGCACCGGCTTTACTTCGATGAAAGCGCGCTTGTCCGACTCGGTGAGCGGCTTCTCGCTCACCAAACCGCGCCAGGAGAACGCGCCCTTTCCGGTCTTGAGAACTTCCTCGATGGTGCTTGCGACGTCGTTGAACGTGCCGGCCGCGTTATCGAGTTGGATCTGGCCGCGACGGATGCCGGTCAGGCCGGTTTCGAGGGCGCCGGTGAGACCGCGCAGGCTGGGATCACCCGCCATGATCTCGAGCAGCGGCGCCGCCTGCTGGAATTGCGCGGTCATCCCCTGCACTTCTTTTGTCGGCAGGAACAGCAGGCCGTTTTTCTCGAAGAACGCGCCGCCATCCAGGCGTCGCACCGAATCGAAATCCTTTTTGTTCGGCGCCAGCTTCTGCTCCAGCGCATTGGCCGCGGCATTTGCGAATTCCGGCGTCGGCGCTTCCACCACGGCAATGATCAGGCGTTCCTGATCGAAGGCCTTGTCGAACGCCATGTCGCGCTTGCGCCAGTCCAGATCGGGCGAAATCAACTTGTTGATGTCGGTGTTGATCGAGAAATTCTGTGCGGTGTAATAGGCCGATCCGATCGCCAGCAGCACACCGACGATCACGGTCGCGAGAGCGAACCGTGTACAGAAGTTCACGACCGAGACGACAACTCTTGTCAGCACACTTTGTCTTTCTATCTGGACGAGGCTCGCGCGGGCATGGCGCGATACGGAGGGTTTGTGAACGCTTGGTCCGTGGTCGATGTGGTGCGACCGCCGAGCTGGGCGAATGACACAAAACGAATGTGAAACATGATGGAAGCGACGCTCGTCCTGTTATCCGTGCGGAGGCGCCGGGTAAAGTGACGAACTGTTTAGAATTCGCAGCATTTTTTCAACTGAATCGCAGCCATCGTAAAGGTTTAGGCCAAAACCAGGGGCGAGAAACCATGTTCCCCTGCCCAAGCAGGCGACTGAGCTATTTTTGCCACACAATCCCGCTCAATTAATGACCGGGACTGGATATGCCACTGATTATGGTACACATTTATCGCTTGTGTGATTTTCAGATGGACTCTGTCTCTCGTGCTTGACCGCCCGCGCCTCCTGGACATCTATCTGGCTCAGCCGCGCGGATTCTGCGCAGGCGTCATCAGGGCCATCGAGATCGTGGAGCGGGCGCTTGCCCGCTATGGGGCTCCCGTCTATGTCCGCCACGAGATCGTGCATAACAGGCACGTCGTCGAAACCCTGAAGGCCAAAGGCGCCATCTTCGTCGACGAACTCTCCGAGGTCCCGGACGGCGCCATGACGGTGTTCAGCGCCCATGGCGTAGCCCGCAGCGTCGAAGACGAGGCCAAAGCCCGTGCCTTGCCGGTGCTCGATGCGACTTGTCCGCTGGTTGCGAAAGTTCACAATCAGGGCAAGCGCTACGTCGCGAAAGGCCGGACGGTTATCCTGATCGGTCACGCCGGCCATCCGGAGGTCGATGGTATTTTGGGCCAGGTGCCTGGATCGCTGCATATAGTCCAGAGCATCGCGGACGTCGCCGGATTGACGGTTCCAATGGATGAGCCGGTTGCCTATATCACACAGACAACCCTGAGTGTAGACGACACACGCGACATCATTTCCGCGTTACACGCCAGATTTAGCGATATTCAAGGTCCGGATACCCGAGATATCTGCTATGCGACACAAAACCGCCAATCTGCAGTAAGACACCTTAGTCAGCTTGTGGACGTGATGTTGGTCGTGGGTGCGGCCAACAGTTCCAACTCCAACCGGCTCCGTGAGATCGGGGCTGAGGCTGGTGTCGCGAGCTACCTCATCGCCGACGGCAGCCAGCTGAACCCTGAATGGTTGCAGGGTGCGCGCACTGTCGGCATCACAGCTGGTGCTTCGGCACCAGAAGTGCTTGTAGACGACGTGATTGAAGCCTTGCGACGGATCGGACCGGTTTCGGTTTCGGTCTTGCCGGGCCCTGAAGAGACGATTGAATTCCGACTGCCCGCTGAACTGACCGCGGGTTGATCCCACCTTCTTCGCTGAAGATGCCCAGAGAGAAAATTGTAATGGCAATTCCGTTCTTCAAAGAAATCAAAATCGGCGGCTATCTGATGAAGCAGAAGCTGCTGGGCCGGAAGCGCTATCCGCTGGTGCTGATGCTGGAGCCGCTGTTCCGTTGCAACCTGGCCTGCGTCGGTTGCGGCAAGATCGATTATCCGAACGCGATCCTCAACCGCCGCATGTCGGCGCAGGAGTGCTGGGACGCGGCCGAAGAGTGCGGCGCGCCGATGGTTGCGATCCCGGGCGGCGAACCGCTGATCCATAAGGAGATCGGTGAGATCGTGCGCGGCCTGGTCGAGCGCAAGAAGTTCGTGTCGCTGTGCACCAATGCCCTGCTGCTCGAGAAGAAGCTCGATCTGTTCGAGCCGTCGCCCTACCTGTTCTTCTCTGTGCATCTCGACGGACTGAAGGACCATCACGACAAGGCCGTGTCGCAGGAAGGCGTGTTTGAGAAAGCCGTCTCCGCGATCAAGGCTGCCAAGGCGCGCGGCTTCTCGGTCAACGTCAATGCGACGATCTTCGACGGCCATGCCGCCGAGGATATCGCCAAGTTCCTCGACTACACCGTCGAGCTCGGCGTCGGCGTCTCGATGTCGCCCGGCTATGCCTATGAGCGCGCGCCGGATCAGGAGCACTTCCTGAACCGCACCAAGACCAAGAAGCTGTTCCGCGACGTCTTCGCCCTCGGCAAGGGCAAGAAGTGGAACATCATGCATTCCGGTCTCTTTTTGGACTTCCTCGCGGGCAACCAGGAATACGAGTGCAAGCCGTGGGGCATGCCGGCGCGCAACATCTTCGGCTGGCAGAAGCCCTGCTACCTGCTCGGTGAAGGCTATACCCAGACCTTCAAGGAGCTGATGGACACCACCGACTGGGACACCTACGGCACCGGCAAGTACGAGAAGTGTGCCGACTGTATGGCCCATTGCGGCTATGAGCCGACCGCCGCCGACGAAGCCATCAGCAACCCGTTCAAGGCGATGTGGGTGGCAATGCGCGGCGTCAAGACCACAGGCCCGATGGCGCCCGAACTCGACCTGAGCAAGCAGCGCCCGGCGCAGTATGTGTTCTCGTCGGAAGTGCAGAAGCGTCTGTCGGACATCCGCAAGGAAGAAGCCGAGGCAGCAGCAGCCAAGGCCGCCGCAAAGGCAGCCAAATCCGAAGCGTCGGCATCGACCGCCGCTTAAGGCGATCACATTCGACAGAAAAATGGGCGCGATGCAAATCGCGCCCATTTTGTTTCGATCATCGCAAGGTGGATGAGTCGGAGCCGTCAACCGCTCTCAATCTTCAAGCCTCGGCGGAAGCCAATCCGATCCGGCTGAGCAGAAAGCTGCGGCAATCCTGCAGGCTACGCAGCGCGCGGTTGAAGTCGCGGCCGGTAGAGACCAGCGCGCGGATCACCAACGGATTGCGGGCAATGCCGCGCAGCACCTTGCGCAGGTCGACATCGCCGTTCGGCTTGATCGCCGTGGTGGCAATCTCCGGCAATGCGCGATGAGCGGGATCGCTGACCACGCGCAGCGCTGCAAACGGCAATCCCGCCATGACGGCGAATTCAGCCGCAATGTGGCTTTCCATATCGACCGCCGAGGCACCAAATTCCGAGCGCAGCGCGGCTTTGCCCGCCTGCCCGGTCACGACCTTCTCGACGCCGACCAGACCGCCGCGCACCACCGTCTGATTGCCGACGCCGGAGCCGGCCAGCAACTCAGCACTGAGCTGCTCGGAGGCCGACCAGACGCGGCCAGCAGCCATTACTTCCGTGGCAAGAACGACAGTGCCCGTCCGCAGTGCAGGATCGAGGCCGCCGGCGACGCCGAACGAGATCACGCCACGGATACCGGTGCAATCGATCTCGGCGAGCAGGCTGCGGAGCTGAACCGGATCGCTGGACGAGCAGATGACCGTCATCCCCGGCCCGGCTGCGATCTTCGCCTCCTGAACCAGTCCCGTCACGATGAGAACCGACCGCGGATCGATCGACATCATGGAAGACGACGTCGCCACCGCTGAAACTACCCCAGTCGCCAAGATCACATTCCGACTCCGACCGTCCTGCTATTGGTGCTCTGCAAATTCCGAAACCGTGCCAGTGCCCAAAGCGGAAAGAATTTCGAGTACCCATGATATCGCAGATAGAATACGCGCGGGAAGCCGGTGGCGGTGTAACGGGCCTCGTCCCACAGTCCTTTTTCGTTCTGTGTTGCCATTAAGTATCGTATTCCGCGTTCCACCGCCGGATTATCGGTTTCACCCGCGGCCATCAGTGCCAGCAACGCCCATGCCGTCTGCGAGGACGTTGACGGCGCCGATTCGAATCCCTGGTAATCCAGTCTATAGCTGACGGCATCTTCGCCCCAGCCGCCATCGTCGTTCTGGATCGAATACAGCCAGCCGACCGCCTTGCGCATGATCGGATCCTGATGGGGGATGCCGGCGACATTGAGCGCGCACAGCACCGACCAGGTTCCGTAGATGTAGTTCAGGCCCCAGCGGCCGTACCAGGAGCCCTCGGCGAGTTGGGTACGACGCAAATAATCAACCGCGTCCGCCATCGGCTTGGAGGTCTGAACGGTATCCCCGAGCTGCGCGAGCATCGAAACACAGCGCGCCGTGACATCCTCCGTCGGCGGATCCAGCAGTGCACCGTGATCCGAAAACGGGATGTTGTTGAGGTACTCGTGGTTGTTATCGACATCGAATGCCGCAAAACCGCCATCGCTGCTCTGCATGCCGAGAATCCATTCCTTGCCGCGCGCAATCGCGTTGTCGTAGTCCTTGCCGCCGGTCAGCCGGCGCGCGCGATCCATCGCCATCACCACGACCGCGGTGTCATCGAGGTCAGGATAATGCGCGTTGTTGTACTGGAACGCCCAGCCGCCCGGTCGCACATCCGGGCGATTGGTGGCCCAGTCGCCCTTCACTTCGAGCTCCTGCCGCGGAACCAGCCAATCGAGACCGCGCTTGGCCTGCACGAGAGTCTCTTCACCCCCCGCTTCCAGCATCGCATGCGCCGTCAGCGCGGTGTCCCACACCGGCGACACGCAAGGCTGGCAATAGGCCTCGTGGTCCTTGATCACCAGCAGCTTGTCGATGCCGCGGCGCTGAATTGCGCGCTTGGGATAATCTTCGGGGTAACCGAGAATGTCATAGATCATCACGGCATTGGCCATCGGCGGGAAGATCGCGCCGACGCCGTCTTCGCCGTTCAGCCGCTCCTCGAAGAAGGCGATCGCCTTGTCGATGGCACTCTGGCGATACCTGGCTGGAAAATACGGCTCGGCAACGCGGAGCACGGCGTCGATGGCCGAGAAGAAAGCGAACCACGCCCGGTTCTGATGCGGCGCGCGAACCAGGGTCTTGATCGACCGCGGGTCCTGCAGGAACAATTCATCGACGCCGATGCCCTTCGGGTTCTTGGCGCGCGCCTTCTTCGCCGCCAGCACGATCAAGGTCACCACGGTGGTGCGCGCCCAGTAGGACATCTTGTTGAGGTGGAACGGAAACCACGTCGGCAGATGCATGATCTCGACCGGCAGCACCGGAACGCTGCGCCAGCTCAGCACGCCGTACATGGACAGCAGGAAGCGCGTGAAGACGTTGGCTTTGATGGCACCACCGCGTTCGAGCACGGCCTCCCGCGCACGCTTCATATGCGGCGCATCGATATCGTCGCCGATCATTTTCAGCGCAAAGTAAGCCTTCACGGTCGCGCTCATATCGAACGCACCGTCATGGACCAACGGCCAACCGCCATGCGCACCCTGGATGCGGCGCAGATAGTTGGCGATCTTGCCCTCCAGCTCTGCATCCACCGGCTCGGCCAGGAAATGCCGCATCAGCACGTATTCGGCCGGGATCGTGGCATCGGCTTCCAGCTCGAACACCCAGTGACCATCGCTCTGCTGAAAGCTCTGCAGGCTCTGCTTGGCCGAAGCGATGCTGCTCTCCAGATTCGCTTTGCTGGCGGTGAGATCGGACGCGGTCGAGGACATGATGTTCGAATGATCTCCGTGTTTGTTCGTGCGGCGTAGACGAGCTGAACCGTTGATCGGTTCAGCGCCTTCCCAACGCCAGATCGGCAGCGCGATCGCCGGAGCGGATCGAGCCCTCGATGGTGGCCGGCAGACCGGTATCGGTCCAGTCGCCCGCCAAAAACAGGTTCTTGAAATCGGTCTGCGTGCCGGGGCGCAAGGCGTTCTGCGCCGGCGTCGCGGCAAACGTCGCACGACGCTCGCGCACGATCTGCCAGGCCGGCATCGGCGCCGTGATGTTCGAGACCTTGCAGATCTCATCCCAGATCTGCTGGGCAAATTCTTCGCGCGGCAGATTCACGAAGCGATCGCCATTGCTGATCGTGATCGACAACCGGTTGTCGAAGGCGAACAGCCACTCGACGATGCCACCGACGACGCCGATCAACGGTGGTTGTCCGGCTGGCGGCAGATACTTGAAATGCGCGTTGACGATGGCGCGGTACTCGGTCGGCGTCTTGATGCCCGGCAGCAGATTCTTTGCCGCCCATCCCGGCACGGCCATGATGACGACGTCGTCGGCACCGAGCGTGATGACGTCGTCAGCGCCGAACTGCAATGCGCCGACGCGATCGCCAGCCATCGCATAGCCGCGCAATTCGTGACCGAAATGTATTCCCGCGCCCTTGCTGCGCAACAGTTCGATGGCGGGTTCGACCAGCACATCGCTGAGGCCGGACCGCGCAATCAGCGGACGACACGCCTGCCCGCCTGCCAGCAGCGTTTCACGTACGATGGCGCCGGCCAATCCGGCCGATCCTTCCGGCGGATCGACGTTCAACGCAGCCAGCAGCAGCGGCTGCACCAGACGGTCGTACAGCACGCCTTCGCATTTGATCGTATCGCCGACGAGCTTGTCGTTGCCGGCCCAGATCAGCGGTGACAGCGCGAGATAATCGCCGACGCCGGTGTCCGGCACGCGGCGCGAAGCGTCGAACAGCCAGCCCGGGATGCGGCCATCACCGAGATCGAGCCGCCAGCGCTTGCCGGATTGCACATCGGCAAAGTCGAACTGGGCACGCGCAGGACCGACCAGCCCCGCTTCGGTGCCGATCGACTTGGCATAATCGATCACATGGCGGTTGCCCGACAGCACGAGGTGATTGCCGTTGTCGATGGTCAGCCCCGTCTGGGCATCGAAATACGAGCGGCAGCGCCCGCCGGCCTGCTGCGTGGCTTCATGCACGTGGACCTGATAGCCGGCATTGCAAAGACGCACGGCAGCCGCGAGGCCGGACACACCGGCGCCAATGATATGAGCAGTTTTGGACATCAGATGATCGCGTATCGCAGCAGGATCGCTATCTTGGAGGCCTTGCCGAGACGAACGGGCTCGCGCGGCAGAGCAAAGCCGCGTTTCACCAGCAATTCCAGGATGGCGTGGTAGTATTTGGACATGATCCGCGGCGCGCGCACCGAGCGGCGCTTGTTGCGGGCCATGATCTTGTCGGACTCGTCGAAGTGATCCTGCGCCCGGCGCACCAATGGCGCACACACCTTCGGCAGCGCTTTTTCCATCACCACCACCTGCGGATCGCTCGACGTGATGCCGGCGTGATAAAGCAGCTCGCGTGGCAGATACAGCCGGCCAAGCGTCGCATCTTCATCGATATCACGCAGGATATTGGTGATCTGAAGCGCGCGGCCGAGATGGTGAGCGAGCAGGACGCCGTCATCATCGGGCATGCCGAACACCTTCACCGACAACCGCCCGACGGCGCTCGCGACGCGATCGCAATAGAGATCGAAGGTCGCCTCGTCCGGGGCGCGGATATCGGCGGGGATATCCATCTCCATGCCATCGATGACGGCGAGATAGTCTTCCTTCCGCATGCCGAAACGCTTGATCGGCTCGACATAGTCGCGCACCCGCGGCGGCGGATTACCGGCATAGAGCGCCTCGATGTCGTCGCGCCACTGCTGCATCTGGCTGAGGCGCAGATCGCGCGCCTCATGCGAGTCGGCAATATCATCGACCTGGCGGCAGAAGCTGTAGATCTGAAACATCGCATCGCGCTGCTCGCGCGGCAGGATGCGCATGGCGGCATAGAACGAACTGCTTGCAGCGACGCCTTGGACTTCGCACGTCTCGGGGTGGGTGGTCATCTGATTCATTTGCCTGCCGCCTGGCGCGAAAGCGGCGCGGAGGTGGTTGCGCGGCGCCACAGGCAGCCGGCGATCGCGTTCAGTGCATGGAAGGCCATGCTGGCTTTGGACAGATGCACCTTCTCGCTGAGCGGATCGCGCGACCTCAGCAGTTTCGAGATCTCCCAGGCGAACTTCTCGATGACCGCAATGTTACAGGCAAAGCGCGGATCAGCCATGTGAACCGTCAGGCTGTCGCCATCGCGCAGCAAAGCCTCGTTGCGCGCCACGAGGTCGCGCAGACAAGCGAGCAATGCCGGCGACGCCTTCGGCTGATCGAGCGCTTCGACGCTGACGCCATGACGGTGCATGATGTCCATCGGTAGATAGACGCGGTCCAGCTCGCGATAGTCCTTGGCGCAGTCCTGCAGGTGATTGTTGATCTGAAGGGTTTGTCCTCACCATGCACTTCCAGCATGAAGCGACCGACCGGCATTGCCGAGAACGAGCAGTAATGGATCAACTCGTCCCAATCGGCATAGCGGAGTTTGGTGACGTCCATCCGGAATGCCGTGAGCAGATCCAGCGCATGGCGCGGCGGCATGCCGCGTTCCGCGAATGCCGCGCGCAGCTTGTTCGCTTCCGCCTGCTCGTCATGCTTGCCGAGTAATCCGGTCTCCAACTCGTCGAGCATCGCCAGCTTGGTCGATGCATCGAGCAGGGCATGATCGGCGATGTCGTCGGCGGTGCGGACGAAATTATAGAAAGCCAGAATCAGGGCCCGGTGGCGCTGATGGATGATCCAGGACGCGACCGGAAAATTCTCGTCACGATCGGTCTTGCCGGATCGCAGCTCGCTCGCAGGGGTCATCAATCTAGGCTTCGCTCAATGGACACTTGGATGGGACACTGGGATGCAGCGGATGTCTTCGCGGTGACGAATTACCGGCCAACGGGCTGTCCGCGCCCTCATATAGGCCAAATCGGCCAGCGAAACCAATGCCAATATGCCATCTTCGACCACGGACAGCCGGGTCGGAACTTGTTGTAAAGGGCCCGTGACAGTCGCCACGAGCCCCCAGAACTCGAGCCGGATGCTTATTGGCCGTGGCTGACCAGTACGGCGTTGCAAGCCTTGCTGATCTTGGGACGATTTTCCTTAAGGCAAGACAGGATGACGAGATCGCCCTGATCCATCATGCCGCGGCACAGCTTCTGCACATCGCGGGCGCAGGCCTTTTGCTCAGCTTCGGTACCGCCACGGTTTTGCATTTGCTGGGCCAATGCGCCGGTCGAGGCCGTTGCGGAGAGCAGGGTGAGAGCCAAGAGAATTTTACGCATTGTCTTCCTTCAAAATAAGCAAGCGAGTGTCAGCCCGCGTGGTCCATACCATAAACAGTAACATCCGCACCCGCAGACCGATCCACGCCGACGGCGATTTCTTCATATTCATTGTGAGGGATGCACGCAGGACACAGGATCCACCACTATCGGTGCGGAACACGCTCGCAAGTTGCATACAGGGTGATAGCGTCTCCCCTGCGGCGTGGTGATTCCGGCAACGAACACGTCTCCACCGTTGCGACAGTCAGAGTGAAGCCCATATGAACCTGCACTGATGCGGAACTCCTAACCCGAGCCGTCAGTGATTCGGAGACCTCATTTTCTGCCATCGGCCGAATGAACCTGTTTGATCTGCCGCGACACTCACGTCCGAAGCGCAGCGGCATCATATTGCCAGCGCAGTGCAACTTTTTCGCAGGGATGCCACCATGACGAACCAATCGGTCAAGCCGCTCGCCTTCGCCCTCAAGACCGCGGGTATCGGCGCGATCATGCTGCTGTCGGCCTCAGCCAGCCATGCTCAGTCCGCGCCTTTTGCCGGTTTCGACGGCGATTGGAGGCGGCGGCAGCGCGCTGACGCAGAGCCTGCGCTGCGCCAGCGACAGTTACAAATTCGACCTGGCCGCCAACGTGACCAGCCAGGGCAACGCCGTCAGCGGCAGCTGGAGCGAAGCCAGCCGCAACGTCTACGGCAATCTGAACGGCAAAGCCGGCGGCGGTCAGATCGACGTGTTCGTCGATGCCGCCGGCTTCGCCGCCAACATCACGCTGACGACACGAGGCAACAAGCAGAACGTCTCGATCACATCGAAAGGCGAAATTCGTGGCGTCCAGATCAGCATGGTCAAAGGCTGAGACCGCTCCAGGCACGAAAAAGCCGCCGTGATGAGCGGCGGCTTTTCATGCACCGAACGAGCGGCGGGCCAGAGGCACCGCCGCCTATCAGGCATCCTTCGCCAGAGTCGTCTTCCCGCCCAATCGCTGCTGCAGCTGAATCAGCCACATCACGGTCGGGCGCAGGATGAACAGATCGGCCACCAGCGCCGCCACCATCGAGAATGCGCTGAGCCAGCCGAACAGCCGCAGCGACGGCAAGTCGGAGAACACTGTCACCACCAGGCCACAGGCCAGCACCACCGTCGTGAGGATCAGCGCAGGGCCGACCAGTACGGTCGCACGTTCCACCGCGACGGCCGGATCGGTGCCCGGCGTATCCTCCAGCCGCAACCGGTTGAGGAAGTGGATGGTGGCGCTGAGGCCGAGGCCGAACGACACGGTGAGCGCCACCACGCTGGCGAATTGCAGCCCCTCGCCCATCAGCCACAGCACGAAGCCCGCCAGCACCACCGGGAAGATGCCAGGCAGGATACAGGCCAGCATCACCACCCAGGAGCGGAACGCCAGACCGATCAGAATCGCCACCAGACCGAATTCGATGGTCAGGCCATGGTTCAGCTTCTGGATCATGCCGGCGCTGTTGCGTGCCGCGATCGCGGACAGGCCGGTGACGGCGATCTCGTAGCCGGGATGTTCCGCGCGTACGGCATCGAGGGCGCTATTGAGTTTGTCGACCACCGGCAGGATCTTGCTGGCATCGCTATCGGGCACCCGGCCGGACACCACCACCGCCGTCTTGTCGGCCGAGATGAAGCGGCGCGACAGATGCTCGGGGATGACGTCGACATATTCCTTCAACGTCGCGACATCGGACGAGCCGGCCTTCTCCGCCAGCCAGCGGCGCAGCGTTTCCAGCGACCACACATTGCCGACGCCAGCCTGCTTCTCAAGCATGCTGTGGACTTCGGCGATGGTCTGCAGCGTCTGCGGCGCGTACAGGTCCGCACCCTTGGGGAATTCGATCAGCACGTCGATCGGATTGGCGCCGGTCAGCT
>JAPLPA010000149.1 GCA_026400415.1 Afipia sp.
CCTGCGGCGCCTGTGTTTGTCGACGGCAAAAAATTCCGCACGCTGCGTGGTGAACATATTGCGCAGGATTTCAAGGCGCTGGTGATCGATTATATCGAGCAGCGTTATGGTGCAAATCGGAAGGTGCCTGTGACCGCCGCCGAATAAATCTTCTCTGATTCCGAGGCACGAATACGCCGCTGTTTCACAGCGGCGTATTTTTTTCGCTGTTGTTGATCACGGCCTCTTCGAGATCTAGATTTCGCTCAAGCCGACGTCGCGTCTCGTCCGTGATTTTTCCGTCGCGCAGAAGTTTGTGCAGTTCCTGGCGCTCTGCGGTGATGATTTCCTTGATGATCGTTGCGCCTTGCGTGGCCGGAGTGTGCTGCCCACCTTCTTTCGGAGGGTCGGGAATTGCACGGACGCGTGTTTCGTGCCGTGCCATCAGAAATCCAGCGAGGCTGTCGGACAGTTTGCGGCTTTCGATGAGCTTATCGAGATGTTTGCGCCCGGCCTGAATGATTTGCCGACGCGCGGCGATTTCAGCTTCGCGCTCGTGCTTTTCTTCAGCGTGGCCGTGATGAGATAGTCCCAGTAGCTTTACGAGTATGGGAAGCGTTAAGCCGATGCCAACCAGGGTCACGATGATAACGCCGAAGCTCACGAATAGAATGAGGTCGCGGTGGGGAAATTCCTGCCCATTGGGGAGTGTCAACGGCAGAGCGAGCGCGACTGCAAGCGAGACGACTCCACGAATTCCGGTAAACCCGATTATGACAACGGCACGCCAGGAAGGCACAGGGTCGCGCGCCGCTATGCGTTTGCTGAAATAACGTGTCAAATATGTTCCGGGAAATACCCAGATGAATCGAGCAACGATGACGATAATCGATGTCAACGCAATGGCGGTCAGAATTTCGTTGACCGGTACGGCTTTCGATTTTTCCATCAATAGCCGCATCTGGAATCCGATCATCAGGAACAGCACGCCTTCGATCAGCCAGATTACAAAATCCCAGAAAAAGATACCTTGCAGTCGCGTATTCGCCGAGATCAGCAATGGTCCATTCCAGCTGACATAAAGACCCGCAACGACGGTTGCGATCACGCCCGAGCCACCGAAATGTTCCGGTACCCAGAACGCAAGATATGGCGTCAGTAGCGACAGCGAAATTTCAACGCGCGGATCGTGCGCCCATTGCCGCAAACGCAGACTGAGCCATCCGACTGCAATTCCAAAAATGATTTCGCCGATAAGAATTCCGATGAACGTATCGACTGCCGACACTATCGAAAATGTACCGGTACTGACGGCCAGCACCGCGAAGCGATAGAGAATCAACGCTGTCGCGTCGTTGGCGAGCCCTTCGCCCTCAAGAATAACGAGAATTCGGTGCGGCAATTTGAGTCGGCGCGCGATGGCGAGTGGTGCAACAACGTCAGGCGGAGAAACAATTGCGCCAAGGACGAATCCCACACCCCAAGGTAATCCTAGCACCCAATGCGCCGCTGCGGCGACAGCGCAGGTCGTGAAGATCACACAGCCGATGGCAAGAAGTGCAATAGGCCGCAGATTCGATTTGAATTCCCGCCAGCTCATCGAAACGCCGGCCGAATAAATCAGCGGCGGCAACACCAACAGCAACACGCCTTCTGGCTTCATTTCGATGCGCGGAAAGCCTGGAGTGAAGGCGAGAACGATTCCCACGAGCAAAAATACGATAGCCGGGGCGAGTTGGATCTTCCGTGCCAGCGTTGCCGAAGCAGCGAGAACGGTCAGTACAAGAAGGAAGCCGAGGAATGTTTCGATCATCGAGCGATCATATCGCGCTGGCGGCGATGTTGACCATTAAAGCCAGCAGCGCTGTGTTGAAAAAGAATGAAGTGACGCCATGAGCCGTCGCCGTCCGGCGAATGATCTTATCGGTGATGCCGACATCCGAGACTTGTGCCGTCATGCCGACGACGAATGAAAAGTACACGAAGTCCCAATAATCCGGATCGCCTCCACCCGGAAATTTCAGCCCGCCGACATCGTTGCCGCGATAATATTCGTGAGCATAGTGAAGCGCGAACGTTGTGTGGATCGCAGTCCAAGACAAGATGATCGTCACCACGGCAAGAACGAGTTGCGGGGCCTGCTGAGGCTTCACACCTAGCTCCATGACGATGGCCGCGATGCTGGCGAATGCGGCGACCAGCGTCATGACGAGAATAAGAAATTTACCGTCATCTTGCAGGGCCGCCTGCCGCCGCATGTATTCATGACCGCAGGAAATCACGGTCAAGTAAGCCAGCCCCAGATAAAAGATGAGGGAAACATCCCAGGCAATCAAAAGACGGGTCGTAAGCCGCCATTCCGCGGGCAGGAAGATAAGGGAAGAAACGCCAATCAAAAGGGAAATGAAAAGCCTCGGCCGGGCGTAAACGATACGAACCGCCTTCGGCATTCTTTGGAAGCGCAGAAGAAAATCGTCAACTTTCTGCCTTGCTGGTAACTTTGATCGAGCGGACTTGCTGCTTTTCATATCAATATTCTAGCTTTGCCTCTCAGC
>JAPLPA010000115.1:0-4454 GCA_026400415.1 Afipia sp.
TTGCGGGTCCGGTGCGGCGTCTCGCCGACAGCGCCGAGCGCGTTCGCCGCCGCATCAAGACCCGCGTGGAAATTCCCGACTTCTCCTCGCGCGGCGATGAGATCGGCCATCTGTCGCGCGCGCTGCGCGACATGACGGATGCCCTTTACAACCGCATCGAAGGTATCGAACGCTTCGCTGCCGACGTGGCGCATGAATTGAAGAATCCGCTGACCTCGATGCGCTCCGCAGTGGAGACATTGCCGCTTGCAAAATCCGACGACAGCCGCTCGCGGCTCTTGGCCGTGATCGAACATGATGTGAAACGACTCGATCGGTTGATCTCGGATATTTCCGATGCCAGCCGTCTCGATGCCGAGTTGCAGCGGCAGGACATGGAGCCGGTCAATCTGCGGCTGCTGCTCGAAACTCTCGTATCGGTTGCCAATGAGACACATCACGGCGCCGACGTGAAAGTCGCAATCCGCTTTGAAGGTAATCCATCCGACGCATTTTCGGTGCCCGGACACGATTCACGGCTGGGGCAAATTATTTCCAACCTTCTCGCCAACGCTCAATCGTTCTCGCCACCCGGCGGCATCGTGCGTGTCACTTGCCGGCGCGTCCGCAACGAGATTGAAATTCTCGTCGACGACAGCGGCGCGGGCATTCGTCCCGGTGCGCTGGAGAAAATCTTCGAGCGCTTCTATACCGACAGGCCTGACCAAGGTTTCGGCCAGAATTCCGGTTTGGGATTGTCGATCTCCAAACAGATCGTCGAGGCACATGGCGGACGGATCTGGGCAGAAAATCGCTCAGGCCCGATCGATGCCGAAGGCGATGCGAGAATTGCCGGCGCACGTTTTGTGGTACGGCTTCCGGCGATATGACGTCCAAAGACAATGCAAGCATCCACGCATCCGCCGTGCTGGTCGGCGATGTCGCGGTACTAATCAAAGGCCCGTCCGGCTCGGGGAAGTCGAAGCTAGCATTTGCCTTGATCCTGGCTGGACGCGCCGGACAGATTCCCGCCACGACCTTGATCGGCGACGATCGTCTTATCCTTTGGGCTGAGGGCGGCTCTTTGCACGCCAAGGGCGCGCCGGAGTTGGCCGGAATGATTGAAATTTACGGGCTGGGCATCAGAACGTGCAAAGCCATTGCCACCAGCAAGGTCGGTCTCGTCGTCGATCTTGCCGCCAGCGACGCAGAACGCCTTCCGCCGCCAAAGGCGCTCAAAACCGTCATATCCGGGGTGGAATTGCCGCGAATTCCTGTCGCAAAGGGCCACGACCCCCTGCCTTTGGTCGTAGGCTTTCTTACGACAACTTAACGTCCACAACCGCGCGCGACACGTAGCTCTGATTGCCCGAGTAATTGTTTAAGGGCCTTTGGTAACCATATAGGCCTCATATTCAGGACCAGCCCGGACAACGTACCCTCAATGATTTCAGAGGGTACGCTGCATATTCCCCCCTTGTGCCGGGGCTCCGGATGGTCAACATGTCGCTCGTTCGTGCGGTGCACCAAAAGCGCCCGCGAGGAGTCTTCGATGATTGGTGTAGTTCTGGTGACCCACGGGCGTCTTGCCGACGAATTCAAGGCAGCGCTCGAGCACGTGATGGGTCCACAAAAGCAAATCGAGTCGATCACAATCGGCGCCGAGGACGACGCGGACCTGTGCCGAAGCGACATCATCGAAGCCGTCAAGCGCGTGGACACGGGTGACGGCGTTGCTATTCTGACCGACATGTTCGGTGGCACGCCTTCCAATCTCGCAATCTCCTGCATGAGTCGACCCAAAGTCGAAGTGCTCGCCGGGATCAATCTGCCTATGCTGGTAAAACTCGCGAAGGTTCGTGACGATCGCCCGTTGCCGGATGCCATTGCGGCCGCTCAGGAAGCCGGCCGCAAATACGTCACCATCGCCAGCCGGGTCCTCGCCGGAAAATGAGCGACGCGTTCAGCGCCCCTCTCGTTCGCGAACTTCCCATCATCAACAAGCGTGGACTTCACGCGCGCGCCTCTGCCAAATTCGTGCAGATGGCGGAAAAGTTCAACGCCGAGATCACTGTGACGCGCAACGGCGAAAGCGTCGGCGGCACCTCGATCATGGGATTGATGATGCTGTCGGCAGGCATCGGCACCACCATCATGGTGTCGGCGACGGGACCTGAAGCGCAAGCTGCGCTCGACGCAATCACCGAACTTGTCGGCAACAAGTTTGGCGAAGAGCATGACGGCGGCTAGTGCCTAGCCGGCTCGATCCGCTGGCGCCTTGATCCAGATTTTCCATTTCACCGCTGGACCTGCACGCCCGTGAAAATAGCGCCGGGACGTCAGATCGAGACGTTCGGCATTGGGCGCATTCGCGTTCATCCATTTCTCGCATTCCGGCAATCGATTGTCGCTGGTGTCGCACGCGCCAATAAAACCGAGCCGGATCGCTTCCTCGAAACTTGTCAGTCCCGACGACCAGATTTCACCCGGCGTGAACGGCGCCGGATGATCCGGACTGTAGAACGTCACCGGCTCGCCAACTTCGGTAGTGCCTGCGACGACGGCCCATCGCGTATTGAAACGCGCGCGCCATGCTTCGGTCAGCTGCATGGCAAATTCCGAACGCGGTGAGAACGCAGTTCCCGGCGCGCCGTCGCGCCGCACGGTCTGTGCAGCGAATATCGGCGCGATCACCAGCATGGTCAGCGTGAACACCAGCCACATGAACATCAGCCGGATCAGCGCCATCTGGGTCATCCTCAATGAAGGAATCGCGATCAGCGCCAGCGGTACCAGGAAATACAGCGACAGTCCCCAGTCGGTTTTCATGTAGATGCCGAAGATCAATCCCGCGATGGCCGGAACGACGCCGACGATAATCTGGATGATCCAGATGTGGCGCGCCTCACTGAGATGCACGCCGGGATTCGGCCCCGTCCCCCACGGACGTTTGACGGACGCGATGAATTCACGAAAGACACCGCGCGCGCGCAGCGACTTCCACCACTGTAGTTTCCACGCCAGCGCCACGCACGCAAATGCGATCGGGATCAGCAGCAGCCCCAGATTGTGCAGGAGATAAATCACAACAAGATGCAGCGTGTCGTTGAACGGTCGCGAACCATACACATCGCCCGCGTAGATCAGCGGCAGGAAATCGCTCTGCTTGAGCCACCACAGATGCGGCAGCATGCAGACAGCCGTGACCGCAATCGCAATCCATGGCGCAGGCGAGGTTAAAAACTTCATGCGGTCGGGATGAATGAGCGCGGCCAGTCCCGCGGCGCCGATCATCGTCAGCACCCAGTATTTGGTCATCAGCGCCAGCGCGGCTGCGAGACCGAGCAATATTCCGGAACGCCAGGTGCGTTTCTCGAACGCGTCGAGATACGCCAGCACGAACAGCGGAAGCGTGGCGAGTTGCAGCAGGTCGGGATTGTATTTGAAGCCCTTGAAATTGAAGACCGGATACAACGCCAGCATCGCGACCGTGAACATCGCGCGACGATGATCGACGACACGAATGGCGATGTGCCAGCAGATCACGAGTCCCAGACCCAACACCGTCATCGCCAGCGCGTAGGTCGCCCAGTCGGTGACGGGAAACACCTTGAACCATACGCCCGCGATCCATCCAGCAAGCGGCGGATGCTTGCCGTAACCCAGCAGAAACTTCTGGCCCCACGCATAGGCCTCGGCGACATCCATATGAACATCCTGCGCGCCCTTCAGCGCGGTCAGGATCATGGTCCAGAGCACGGCATGCAGAACCGCAAAGCCGATGACGAAATTCTGGCTGGTGTGAGCGTCATGCGCGACGGCTGCGATCCAGGCCGCCACGCGGCGCGTTACCGGAACGTGACGCAGGCGCGCCTTATGACGCGATCGGAGGCCGGTGCGCGGTCCCGGATTTTTTTTCGAGCGGCGTCCTACAGTGGCTGAAGAAGGATTGGACATAGCGGAAAATCGTCTCCGGGCAGGCTAAAATCGTTACGCGTCACTATCAGCGCAAAAGCATCGCGGGCAACAGGAAATGCGCGCCATTTCGGGGGAAGCATGGCCTCGGCCTGTTCCTATGAGGTTGCCGCACAAGGTTGTGAATGCTATCCCGCGCGCATGACGACCGTTCCTTTAAACAACATCCGCAACTTCTCCATCGTCGCGCATATCGACCATGGCAAATCGACGCTCGCCGACCGGTTGATTCAGACAACCGGTGGGCTGGAAGCGCGCGAGATGAAGGAACAGGTGCTCGATTCGATGGACATCGAGCGGGAGCGCGGCATCACCATCAAGGCGCAGACCGTGCGACTGAACTACAAGGCCAAGGACGGCAAGGACTACATCTTCAATTTGATGGACACGCCGGGCCACGTCGACTTCGCCTACGAAGTCTCGCGCTCGCTCGCGGCCTGCGAAGGCGCGCTGCTGGTGGTCGATGCCTCGCAGGGCGTGGCGGCACAGACACTCGCCAA
>JAPLPA010000115.1:4466-5736 GCA_026400415.1 Afipia sp.
AACAAGATCGATTTGCCTGCCGCTGAACCCGACCAAGTAAAAAAGCAAATCGAAGACGTGATCGGTATCGACGCATCCGACGCCGTGATGATCTCGGCGAAAACAGGCTTGGGCATTCCGGATGTTCTCGAAGCCATCGTGACGCGACTGCCACCGCCGAGGGGCGACCGCGAGGCAACGCTGAAGGCGCTGCTCGTTGACTCCTGGTATGACGTCTATCTCGGCGTTGTCGTTCTGGTTCGCGACGTCGATGGCACGCTCAAAAAGGGTCAGCGCGTTCGCATGATGGGCACGAACGCAGCTTATGATGTGGAGCGCGTGGGATTCTTTACGCCGAAGATGACGCAAGTGGACGAACTCGGTCCCGGCGAAATCGGATTTATTACAGCGGCAATCAAGGAAGTGGCCGACACGCGCGTCGGTGACACCATTACGGATGACAGAAAACCGGTCACCGAAATGCTCGCAGGTTTCAAGCCGGCGATTCCCGTGGTGTTCTGCGGATTGTTTCCGGTGGACGCCGACGATTTCGAGACGCTGCGCGCCGCAATGGGCAAATTGCGTTTGAACGATGCAAGCTTCTCGTTCGAGATGGAAACATCAGCCGCGCTCGGTTTCGGTTTCCGCTGCGGGTTCCTTGGTCTCTTGCATCTCGAAATCATTCAGGAACGATTGTCGCGCGAGTTCAACCTCAACCTGATCGCGACGGCTCCGAGCGTCATCTACAAGATGCATCTTAACAACGGCAGCGAGATCGAGATTCACAATCCGATTGACATGCCGGAAGTGACGTTCATCAAAGAGATCGAGGAGCCGTGGATCGAGGCGACGATTCTGACGCCGGACGAATATCTGGGTTCGGTGCTGAAGCTCTGTCAGGAACGGCGCGGCAATCAAAAGGAGCTGACTTACGTCGGCTCCCGCGCGATGGTGAAATATGAATTGCCGCTCAACGAAGTGGTGTTCGATTTCTACGACCGGCTGAAGTCCGTGTCGAAAGGCTACGCCTCGTTCGACTATCACCTCACCGACTACAAGCCGGCTGATCTGGTGAAGATGCAGATCCTCGTCAACAACGAGCCGGTCGATGCTTTGTCCATGCTGGTCCATCGCACCCGCGCAGAGGGCCGCGGCCGCGCCATGGTGGAGAAGATGAAGGAGCTGATCCCGCCGCATATGTTCGTGATTCCTATACAGGCGGCGATCGGCGGCAAGATCATCGCCCGCGAGACCATCCGCGCCCTCTCCAAGGACGTCACCGCCAAGTGCT
>JAPLPA010000262.1 GCA_026400415.1 Afipia sp.
CCACGACTACGGAAATGGTGTTGCGATTTTCACCCGCGATGGCGACGCTGCGCGCGACTTTGCCGCGCGTGTGAATGTCGGCATGGTCGGCATCAACGTGCCGATCCCGGTGCCGGTGGCGTATTACACGTTCGGCGGCTGGAAGAAGTCGGGCTTCGGCGATCTCAACCAGTATGGCCCGGACTCCGTGCGGTTCTACACGAAGACGAAGACCATTACCTCGCGCTGGCCGTCCGGCGTGAAGGAAGGCGCAGACTTCGCGATCCCGACAAGCTAGCCAGATGCAATTTGCGCTCAATGAAGATCAGATCGCTGTTCGCGACATGGCGCGTGAATTTGCGGCTGAGAAAATTGCGCCGTTTGCCGTCAAATGGGACGAGGAAAAATTCTTTCCCGTCGACACCATGCGCGAGGCGGCGGCGCTCGGCATGGGCGGCGTCTATATCAAGGACGACGTCGGTGGTTCTGCGCTGACGCGCTTCGACGCGGCTTTGATTTTCGAGGCGCTAGCAACTGGATGTCCAACGACCTCGGCATTCATTTCGATCCACAACATGTCGGCGTGGATGATCGATAACTTCGGGTCGGACTCGCAGCGTAAAAAATGGCTGCCGAAAATCTGCACGATGGAGACGCTCGCAAGCTACTGCCTGACCGAGCCTGGTTCGGGGTCGGACGCTGCCGCGCTCAGCACCCGCGCCAAACGCGACGGTGACCACTACATTCTCAACGGCCAGAAGCAGTTCATTTCGGGTGCGGGGGGTGCCGGTCTTTATGTCGTGATGGTGCGCACCGGCGACAACGGTCCCGCCGGCATTTCCACATTGGTTGTCGAAGGCAATACGTCTGGCCTGTCGTTCGGCGCGATGGAACGCAAGATGGGCTGGAACGCGCAGCCGACCGGCGCGGTGATTTTCGAAAACGCGCGCGTGCCTGTGGCCAATCGCCTCGGCGACGAAGGCATCGGCTTCAAGATCGCGATGGCGGGTCTCGATGGCGGCCGGCTCAATATCGCGGCCTGTTCACTTGGCGGCGCGCAATCTGCGCTCGACAAATCGCTGGCTTATATGCGTGAGCGAAAAGCCTTCGGAAAACGTCTCGACGAATTTCAAGCACTTCAATTTCGCCTGGCCGACATGGCAACTGAACTCGAAGCCGCGCGCACATTCGTGTGGCGGGCCGCCGCAGCGCTCGACCGCAAAGACGTGGACGCGACGATGCTGTGTGCAATGGCCAAGCGTTTCGGCACCGACGTGGGATTTGCGGTCGCCAATCAGGCGTTACAATTGCACGGCGGCTACGGCTATCTGTCCGAATACGGCATCGAAAAAATCGTGCGCGATCTGCGCGTACACCAGATTCTCGAGGGCACCAACGAGATCATGCGAGTCATCGTTGCGCGCAAGCTGATAGAGGGCGCGCGGTGAACGCGGCTTCTTCCGCAATGGCGGCGCCTTTCATCGAAGGCGATCTGGTCGCCTTGCGTGGGGGCGCGGCCGGAATTATTCGTCTGAACAGACCGAAGGCGATCAACGCCGTGACGCTGGAGATGTTTCGCGACATCGACAAGGCGCTCGATGCGTTCGAGGTCGACCCGGCGGTGAGTGTCATCATTCTGGAAGGTGCAGGCGACCGGGGCCTTTGCGCGGGCGGCGACATTCGCGCGCTGTGGGAAAGTTCGCACGCCAAGGGCGATCTTGGAAAAATTCTCTGGCGCGAAGAATACATCCTCAACGCGCGGATCGCGAAATTCCCGAAGCCTTACGTGGCGCTCATGGACGGCATCGTCATGGGTGGCGGGGTCGGGCTGTCTGCGCATGGCCGCCATCGCATCGTCACCGACAGGACGAAACTCGCGATGCCGGAGGCAGGGCTTGGCTTTTTCCCGGATGTCGGCGGAACATGGCTGCTGGCGCGCGCGCTTGGCGAAATTGGAACGTATTTCGGTTTGACCGGCCAAGTGATGAATGGACCGGACGCTGTTCATGCGGGGTTCGCCGATGCGGTCGTGCCGCACGCGAAATTGCCTGAGTTGCGACAGGCACTGACATCCATTGCGCGTGGCGCGAGCAGTGATGATATTGAAAAACTCATCGGAGAATTTGCGACGGGTGAGAAGGCTGGGCCGGTCGCGGCATTGCAGCCGCAGATCGACACATGGTTCGCGCATGACAGAGTCGAGGATATTCTTGCCGTCCTGAAAGCGGACAGCGACGTTGAAGATTCTGAGCGAGAAATCTCCGCGCGGGATGGTCGTGACGCTAAAGCTGTTACGGCTAGCGCGGCAATCGTCGTCGCTTGAAGAATGCCTGGTGCGTGAATATCGTGCGGCACTTGAAGTGTTTGCCAGCGACGATTTTCGAGAAGGCGTACGTGCTGCGGTGATCGACAAGGATCGCAACCCGAAATGGTCGCCGCCCCGCGTCGAGGACGTGACGCCGCAAATGCTGGCTCCGTATTTGGCAAACATCGGCGCGAATGAACTGTTATTCGATCACTGATGCTAAAGAGAAAGTAATCCGGGAGAGCAACATGGCAAACATCGCATTCATCGGTCTGGGCAATATGGGCGGACCCATGGCCGCGAACCTTGTTAAGGCCGGTCACAAGGTTTCGGGTTTCGATCTCGTGCAGGCCTCGAAGGATGCAGCAAAAGCCGATGGCGTGAGCATTGCGGCGTCCGCAACAGACGCCGCGAAGGGCGCTGAAATTGTCATTACCATGCTGCCTGCCGGCAAGCATGTGCTGTCGGTTTGGAAGGACCTTGTGCCGGTGGTGGGCAAAAATACGCTGTTGATCGATTGCTCGACGATTGATGTGGAAAGCGCGCGCCATGCACACGCACACGCGACCGAACACAATCTTCCGTCGATCGACGCGCCGGTGTCCGGAGGAACGGGTGGGGCGAAGGGTGCAACTCTGACATTCATGGCGGGCGGCAGGGACGTCGCATTTGCCAAGGCAAAACCCATTCTCGAAGCGATGGGCAAGAAGATCGTTCATTGCGGTGAGGCGGGCGCGGGGCAGGCCGCGAAAATCTGCAACAACATGATCCTCGGCATTTCGATGATCGGCGTCGGCGAAGCCTTCGTGCTCGCGGAGAAACTGGGGCTTTCACACAAGGCGCTGTTCGATGTGGCATCCACATCGTCGGGCCAATGCTGGTCTCTGACGACCTATTGCCCGGTGCCGGGGCCGGTGCCGACATCGCCCGCCAACAACGAATATAAGCCCGGCTTTGCTGCGGCGTTGATGCTGAAGGATTTGCGGCTGTCGCAGGAAGCCGCGAAAGCGTCGGGAGCGGTGACACCACTCGGTGGCCATGCTGAAAGTATCTACGAAGCATTCGACAAGGCCGGTCACGGCGGTGTTGATTTTTCCGGGATCGTCAATCATCTGCGCCATCTCACGCACAAGTAACGAGCTCGCGCGATGACAACATTTCAGGACGCGCGAGCGTTTCTCCTTAAGCACCGCAACAACTACGATAAGGCGGTCAAGGATTTTCGCTGGCCGGACGCCGTGCCGTTCAACTGGGCGCTGGACTGGTTCGACGCAAGTCTGGCCGCCGATCCTGAAAGTCGCGACCGCACTGCGTTGTGGATCGTCGATGCGGCAACAAATACCGAAACCAAATTGTCATTCGCCGCGATGTCGCGCCGCTCCAACCAGACCGCGAATTTTTTGCGCGATCTCGGTCTCAAGCGCGGCGATCATCTTCTGTTGTTGCTCGGCAACGTCGTGCCGCTATGGGAGACGATGCTGGCGGCGATGAAGCTCGGTGTCATCACGATTCCCGCGACGACGCTTTTGACCGGCGACGAACTGCGTGACCGGCTCGATCGTGGCAAGGCCAAGGTCGTCGTTGCGACGCAGGATCAGGTCGCGAAGTTCGAGGGTCTCGGCGGAGAAGGTTTTACCAAGATCGTCGTCGCCGCGACATCCGATCATAAGGGCTGGCGGCGTTATGAGGACGCTGCGAATTATCCCGACACGTTCACGTCCGACGGGCCGACCGGGGCGCACGACCCAATGCTGCTTTATTTTACGTCTGGCACCACGGCAAAACCGAAGCTTGTGTTGCACAGCCATCGCAGCTATCCGGTCGGCTCGCTATCGACAATGTATTGGCTGGGGCTTCAGCCCGGCGACGTGCATCTCAACATCTCGTCGCCCGGCTGGGCCAAGCATGCGTGGAGTTGTTTCTATTCGCCGTGGAATGCGGGTGCGACCATCTTCATCTGCAATCAGCCGCGCTTCGACGCCAAGGGATTGCTTGCGACAGTCGCGCGCTGCGGCGTAACGACATTGTGCGCGCCGCCGACAGTGTGGCGACTTTTCATCCAGGAGAGGCTGGCCGACTATAAAGTCTCGGTGCGCGAAGTCTGCGGCGCGGGCGAACCTCTTAATCCAGAAGTGATCGATCAGGTGAAAGCCGCATGGGGCCTTACCATTCGCGACGGCTACGGCCAGACAGAGACCACGGCGCTGGCGGGAAATTCGCCGGGACAGAAAGTCAAAGTTGGCTCGATGGGCCGTCCGCTGCCTGGATACATGCGGGTTTGATGCTCGGCTACCAAGGCGAGGATGGCAAACCGCAAGGTGCCGATGCGGACGTGTACCAGACCGGCGATGTCGTGTTCCTCGACGATGGCGGTTACCTCACTTTCGTGGGTCGCTCCGATGACGTGTTCAAATCGTCCGACTATCGCATCAGCCCGTTCGAGTTGGAGAGTGTCTTGCTCGAACACGAAGCGGTTGCGGAAGCAGCCGTAGTGCCGACGCCGGATCCTATACGTTTGGCGCTGCCTAAGGCCTATGTCTCGCTCGTTCCCGGAACCGAGATCAATCGCGAGACCGCGCTGTCGATTTTCAAATATATTCACACGCGCCTCGCGCCCTTCAAGCGCATCCGCCGCATCGAACTGGTGACGGAATTGCCCAAAACGATTTCCGGCAAGATTCGCCGCGTCCAGTTGCGGCGGCTGGAACATGACAACGATCGCAAGGATTCGTTGCGGGGCCAGGAATTCCGCGAGGAAGATTTTCCGGAGCTGAAAAGCGAGACGGGCAGCCGATAGCGTGCATTGCCGTTGGGGTTGGTCTGGCCGTCATGCGCGGGCTTGACCCGGGCACCCATCTCCAACAAAAGACGTCGTCAAACAGGGGGATTCCAGTGGGTATTGCGATGGATCGCGAGGACTTCGTAAAGCTGGTCGGAACCGAGCTTGGTTTGTCCGAATGGCACACGGTCGACCAGAAGCAGATCGACGCGTTTGCACACGCGACCAACGATCACCAGTTCATCCATATCGATCCCGAACGCGCGAAGCGCGAAACGCCATTCGGCGGAACCATTGCGCATGGATTTCTGTCGTTGTCCGTATTGCCGGCGATGGCCTATGCGACGATGCCCACACTCAATGGCGCTGCAATGTCCATCAATTATGGCTTCGACAAGATTCGCTTTCTGACGCCCGTGCGTGCAGGCAAGCGCGTTCGCGCGCGCTTTGTGTTG
>JAPLPA010000221.1 GCA_026400415.1 Afipia sp.
GCAAACGTTGACGAAGACAGATCATGCCGCCAACCGATCCATTGGATGACTACATCGATGCCGTCGCTGCAGCGCTTGCACTGTCGAGCGATGCGTCACAGAAGCCCGCCGTGCGCGCAAACCTCGATGTCACACTGAAAATGGCGCGACTGGTGCAGGAATTCCCGCTGCCCGACGAAATCGAGCCGGCGAGCATCTATGAAGCCTGAGACCGATATTCATTCGGCGGCGTCCATCGCGGATGGTGTCGTGAGCGGCAAGCTGTCTGCGATCGATGTGACCAACGCCGCCCTCGCGCGCATCGTAAAACACGACAGGGAGCTCAATTCGTTCACGGACTTGCTTGCCGACCGCGCGCGTGCGACGGCGAACAAAGTCGATGCCGCCATCGCGAAGGGACAGAAAGTCGGCGCGCTCGCGGGCGTTCCCTTCGCCGTGAAGAATCTCTTCGATGTTAAAGGTCTGCCGACTCGCGCCGGCTCAAAGATCAATCGCGAACGTCCGCCCTCGCCGCGTGACGCCACCTTGATCGAAAGGCTTGAAACGGCAGGCGCCGTTCTGGTTGGTGCACTCAACATGGGTGAATACGCCTACGATTTCACCGGCGAAAACATCCACGACGGCCCGTCGCGTAATCCTCACGATCTTACGCGCATGTCTGGCGGCTCATCAGGCGGCTCAGGCACCGCGGTCGGAGGCGGTCTCGTTCCGCTGGCACTCGGGTCCGATACCAACGGCTCGATCCGGGTGCCGGCGTCGTTCTGCGGAATCTTCGGATTGAAACCGACCTATGGCCGCCTCTCCCGCGCGCGATCGTTCCCATTTGTCGCGAGTTTCGATCATCTCGGACCCTTCGCACGCAATGTGCGCGACCTCGCATTGTCTTACGATGCAATGCAGGGACCAGACGATGACGACGCAGCATGCGTCGATCGCGGCGCCGAGCCGGTCACGCAAGTTTTAACCGAGGGGATTGACGGCCTCCGTATTGCCGTCGCCGGGGGATATTTCAAAAAGAACCTTTTTCCGGAGGCGCAGGACGCGATGGCCCGTGTCGCAAAAGCGCTTTTGATTAAACGCGACATCGAAATCCCGGAAGCCGCACGCGCACGCGCCGCCGCTTATGTCATTTCAACATGCGAAGGCGCGTCACTGCATCTGGATCGACTGCGCACCCGGCCAAATGACTTCGATCCCGCCGTTCGCGACAGGCTGATGGCCGGCGCAATGATCCCCGCGGTCTATGTGGACCGCGCGCAGAAATTTCGGCGCTGGTACCGCACACAGGTTATGGAGCTTTTCAAGTCGATCGATGTCATTATAGCGCCTGCAACACCCTGCATCGCGCCGAAACTCGGCCAGACAACATTCATGCTCGACGGAGTCGAAATGCCTGTGCGACCGAATATCGGAATTCACACCCAGCCCATTTCCTTTATCGGCCTTCCTGTCGTTGCGGTCCCGGTGCCGCTCGATCCGATGCCCATCGGCGTACAGATCATCGCCGCACCCTGGCGCGAGGATATCGCTTTGCGTGTCGCCTACGAGCTTGAAAAAATAGGTGTCGCTTCGGCGTCGCCTCCGCGAGGAATCCAGTTGTGAGGCCCGAAATCGATTTGCCGGATGTGGTGGCCGAAGTCCGAGAGGCTTTTGCCAAATATGAGAAAGCGCTGACGACGAACGATGTCGCCACGCCTGACGAATTGTTCAGGAAGGATTCGCGGACGCTGCGCTATGGCATCGGCGAAAATCTCTATGGATACGACGCTATCGCTGCATTCCGTGCGGCACGCAATCCAGCCGGTCTGATGCGTGAACTCTCAAAGACGGTCATCACAGCCTATGGCCGCGATACGGCCGTCGCTTCGACACTTTACACACGCCCGTCCGTGCCTGGAAAAATCGGACGCCAAATGCAGACCTGGGTGAAATTCGCCGAGGGTTGGCGCGTCGTCGCCGCTCACGTCAGTGTCATTGACCTGCCAGCGGGCAATCCCGCATGACAACCGGCAATCCAACATTGACAGATTTGGACGGGGACCCTCCGAGCAGCGAGCAGGTCAGAGTGTTGCTGCGCGGATCAGAGACTACCGAAAAGACAACACTCGCTGAAGAATTAAGGTTGCAACTCGCCGACGACATCGTCTGCGGTGCGTTGCCGCCTGGAACTCCTCTAGATGAGAGCGAAGTCGCGCGACGTTTCGGCGTGTCGCGAACGCCGGTTCGTGAAGCCATTCGCCAGTTGTCTGCGAGCGGGCTTGTCGATTCACGCGCCCATCGCGGCGCGGTTGTTGCACGTCCCAATATCGAACGGCTCAACAGCATGTTCGAGGCAATGGCCGAACTTGAAGCGTTGTGTGCGGGATTGTCGGCGGAACGCATGACGGCCGCCGACCGTCATGGTCTTGAAGCCCTACACGAACAACTTCGTGTCATGATCCAGTCTGGCAATCCGCAACGTTTTCACGAAGTCAACGAGGCGTTTCACAACGCGATCTATGCGGGATCGCAGAACACCTATATTGCAGAGATGACGCTGGCAACGCGCGTTCGCGTACAACCGTTTCGCCGCGCGCAATTCCGGAATCTTGGACGGCTTTCGAAGTCGCATGCCGAGCATGACCGCGTCGTCGTTGCCATTCTACGCGGTGATCGCCTCGGTGCCGCAGCGGCGATGCGCGAACACATCCAGACCGTGCGTGGCGAATATGAGTTGTATGCGGTGTCTCTTTGAAGGTTAGGCCGGCGCGGTCGCTGCCGCCATGAATGCACGCCAGCCGCCGAACGATGAGATGTCGCGCGCATCCTTGATAGCTTCGGCTTCGACTAGAAAACCCTTTGCGGTTGAACCATTGGCAAGTTTGATCGTGCCTATCGACAAAGGCGATGGAATTTTATCGACAAAAGCTCCAAAGTTCTTCAAGGGAAGCGCCCAGACTTCGATCCTGAGTTCAACGCCGGATTTTTCTGCCACACGCAACATGCCCGGTTTCGGCGGCGTCGTTCCCTTCAGCGCGTAAAGTTTGTAATCGGGTGCTGTTGCAGTAGCCTCGATTAAACGCCCGCCGAGTGACGTCAACTCATGGTTGAGCGCCATTCCAGACATATGTGCGCCAACGGCCACAATGGCGACCTCATCTTTGCCAACAGTCTTTGATATGGCGGCAAGTGCCGGTTGGATGATGCCCATCGCGCCGACTTTCAATTTTGTGTCGCTGTGAAAGACGCGCCCGATGCTGGCGAGCATCGCGTCGTTATTCGCGGTTGCCAGTAAAGTGATTCCGAAAGGAATGCCGTCGGGGCGCATCGACGCTGGAACAGCAAGGCCGCAAAGGTCCAGGAGGTTGACGAAGTTCGTATAAGTCCCGAAGCGGCTGTTGAGGGTAATTGGATCCGCGAGCACCTGTGCGACCGTGTAAGCCGTCGGAGCTGTCGGCAACACAAGCGTGTCAATTTGTGCAAAAGTTTTCCGCGCGATCTGGCGCAGTGCCTCCAGCCGATATAGTGCCGCAAACGTATCTGCGGCCGTGACGTTCGCGCCGGCAATCGTAATCTCGCGCGTGACTGGATGCACGGCAGCCGGATTTGACGCCAACAGGTCGCGGATCACAAGATAACGCTCTGCGACCCAAGGACCTTCGTAAAGCAACCTTGCGGTCTCGTAGAGCGGCTCCATATCGACTTCGACCGTCGTTGCACCGAGCGCGACAAGCCGAGCAACCGCGGCGTCATAGGCACTCTCGGAATTCTTGTCGTTGAAGAACACCAACTGACCGTCGCGCGGTACGCCAAGCCTAAGCCCGGTCGGAAAGCCAGTCATCGGCGCCACTGTGCGATCGCGCGAATACGAATCGGCGGAATCGTAACCAGCCATGACGTTCAGCGCGCTCATGGCGTCGTCGACGGTGAGGGAAAATATCGAAACGCAATCGAGCGTCCGGCACGCAGGCACGACACCGAATGTAGACATCAGGCCGAGGCTCGGCTTCAGGCCGACGATATTGTTGAGCATCGCCGGAACGCGGCCTGAACCGGCCGTATCAGTGCCAAGTGAAAACGGAACAAGACCGGCTGAGACAGCCACGGCGGAACCCGAACTCGATCCACCCGGAACAAGATCGGAATTTATCGGATTCTTTGGAATTCCATATGGCGAGCGCACGCCGACCAGTCCAGTCGCGAACTGGTCGAGATTGGTCTTGCCAATCACGATGGCGCCAGCCGCGCGCAGGCGCGCAACGGTGTTGGCGTCTTGCGCCGGCATATATGAAAATGCGGGACAAGCGGCAGTGGTCGGCAGGCCAGCGACGTCGATATTGTCCTTAACGGCAAATGGCACACCGAAGAGTGGGAGCTGTGAAACGTCTTCCTTCGAAAGCCCCTCAGCCTCGGCAACAGCTTCCGCCTCATCGCGCAGGCTGATGAAGATTGCCGGATCGTTGTGATCTCGGATGCGTTGAAAACTCCGAGCAACTGTTTCCGCAGGCGACATCGTTTTGGAACGATGCTGGCCGACTATGGCAGCGATGGTCTCAGTCACGGCGAATTCCAAGTGCAATTATTTTATAGTTGAAAAGCAAAGCGCATGCCACCAAGCCAAATTGAGCCGGCAATACGCCGTGAGCCTCAAACTGCATTCGGTGTTGAAGCGTGGTAGAACATCTCAACGAAATCAGTCGTTTATGTGCCGAATGAGAAGCACCCAAATGCTGACGGTTGATCCGCTCATACAACTACTTCGGTGCGTACCCGACAAAAAAACCCGCCCTTTCGGACGGGTCTTAAAGCTGGAAGATGCGGTACGCAGCACCAAATCCGCGTTTGAATCTTGCCGCACCAACCTTAAGATTTTCATACCGCGTCTTTAGCGGCCTTCACAGGGCGAGCCCGGACGATCTTTCGGGCGGGCTTCGCCTTGAACATCATCTCTTCGCCATTGAAAGGGTTGGTGCCTTTGCGTGCCTTTGTGGCCGGCTTCTTGATGACGACAAACTTCGCAAAGCCAGGCACGAGAAATACACCGTTCTTCTTCAGCTCTTTGTATCCCACCGACGTCAGCGCTTCCAGGACGCCCTTGACTTCCTTTTTGGAAACTTCAGCGTCGACAGCGATTTTTTCAATCAGCTGCGATTTCGTCATTTGAACTGCCATGAGTGCCCCTGTGATTCGTGAATGCACGATATTGAGCAATCCCCATGAAAGCGAAAGCCTTAGTTTGCCGATTGATTGCTTCATCTACAAAAACAAAGCGAGGCGGGCTCCGGCGCGGCGTGAAGCGGCGAAATGCCCCTGCCCGAGCCTTGCGCTTCGCGGGTAGCTGTGCCGAAATGGTCGGCGCGGTGCAAAATTCGAACATATTGTTGAGCATCGCTCAGGGAGACAGTTACAAATGCCCACGCGATCGAAATTTACTGCATTGGCCAGTTCGCGCCCGAACCGCCGCTCCGTCATTGTGGGAAGCGCTGCTGCTCTCGGTGTATTTTCCCTGCGTGCGCGAAGCGCGCGCGCCGCTGAAGCATGGCCGACGCGACCGGTCAAATTTGTTGTTCCCTTTGCTGCCGGCGGCACCACCGATATTCTCGGACGCCTCGTTGCGGCAAAACTGTCGGAAGAGTACGGCCAGCAATTCATCATTGAAAACAAACCGGGTGCCGGCGGTAACATTGCGGCAGACTTCGTCGCTAAGGCCGATCCTGACGGCTACACCTTTATTGTCGGCACACCCGGCACGCATGCGATCAACAAGTATGTTCAAAAGAACATGCCTTACGATCCTATCAACGACATCCAGCCTGTGACGATTATTGCGCGGGTGCCGAACCTGATGTCGGTCAATCCCGATGTGCCGGCGAAATCCGTCGCCGAATTTATTGCGCTTGCAAAGGCGAAGCCCGGTCAATTGTTTTACGGAACGCCCGGACTCGGGAGCACCGCGCACCTTTCGACCGAACTGTTCAAATCCATGACCGGCATCGATATCGTACACGTTCCTTACAAAGGCAGCGCGCCAGCCCTGACGGATCTTGTGGCCGGTCGCGTGCACGTCATGATCGACAATCTGCCCGCCGTGCTTCCATTCGCAGAAAACAAAAACGTCCGCGCCCTTGCGATCAGTACCGCGACGCGCTGGCCACTGCTGCCGGAACTCCCGACCATCGCGGAGTCCGGCGTTCCTGGTTACGACGCAGCGGCGTGGTTCACCGTCGCGGCGCCAGCAAAGGTATCGAAAGATATCGTCATGAAGCTCAACGCGAGTGTGATCAAGTTCATTAAGTCGCCTGACGGCGTTGAGCGCATAAGGAAGCTCGGCGGTGAGCCTATCGGCGGCACGCCGGAAGAAATGCAGAAATTCGTACTGGCCGAAACGGAAAAATGGGGCAAGGTTGCCGCGTTCGCCAACATCAAACCTGAATAGGATTGAGCCGAACCTAGCTTAGAAAAAAAAGGCGGGACATTTTGTCCCGCCTTTTTGATTCTCAATGACGATCAGATCAATTGGTGACCGGCTTGAGCACCGGCGTCCATTTTGCGATCTCGCTCTTCACCAGCGCGGCGAGCGATGCCGGAGTGCGCTCCGGGCCCTTTGGAATGACACTGCCGAGATCGAGAAGACGCTTCTGCACTTCCGGGTCGTCGAGCGCCTTGCCGATGGCAGCGTTGAGCTTGGCGACGATCGGTGCGGGTGTTCCCTTCGGTGCAAAGATCGCATTCCACGCTTGCGCCTGGAATGCCGGCAGACCGGCCTCTGCGGTCGTCGGCACGTCCGGCAGCGACGGATTGCGTTCCGGCGTCGCCACCGCATAGGCCTTGATGGTACCGCCCTTAACCTGTGGCACGGCGTTGACGATCTGGTCGCACATGTAATCGACCTGTCCGCCAACAAGCGCGTTCATCGCAGGACCAGTGCCGTTAAACGGAATACCCGTCGGCTTGATATCCAAAATCGAGTTCAGCAGCTGGCAGGACGTATAGGAAACCGACCCGATGCCAGCGTGAGCAGCATTCACCTTGTCCGAATTCGCCTTCACGTAAGCTACGAACTCCTTGAGATTTGCCGGTGGAAAATCCTTGCGCGCGAGAATGAGGATCGGCGTCCCAGCCAGCAGTCCGACCGGTTCGAAATCCTTCTCGGGATGATAGGCAAGATTGGGATACAGCGGAACCGATGCCGCGTGGGTGCCCATGTGGCCGGTCTCCAACGTGTAGCCGTCTGGAGCGGACTTCGCCGCGCGGGCCGATGCCGTCGTGCCGCCCGCTCCGACCACGTTCTCAATGATAATCGGCTGACCAAGCGTCTGCTGCATATGGCCGGTAACGATCCGCGCGATCACGTCAGTCGGGCCCCCAGCCGCAAACGGCACAATCATCGTGATGTTGCGAGTCGGGTAGTCCTGCGCATGAGCTGGCGCGAACGCCCCGCCCACTACCGCCAAGAAAGACAGCCCGCACGTTGCGAACATGTGGTTGAAACGTTTCATGATCTGAGTTCCCAAAAAATTATTGTTGGACGACTGATTTGCTGAATTGCCAGACAGGTCAACATCACCCGATCGGGCAAGTCCATTGAACTTCGGTTAGAAAGGCGCGGCGCGACGCCGCACCCTAATTCTCGGATTCGACGAACACCTCATCGCGCTTCTTGCGAAGGGAAGGCAGCAACGCGAGGATCAGAAGGAAAGCCGCAACCGCCATCAACCCCGCGGACAACGGGCGCGTGAAAAATACAGTCCAGTCGCCGCGTGAAATCAGCAGCGCGCGCCGCAGATTTTCTTCCATCAACGGGCCAAGCACCATGCCGAGAAGCAAGGGCGCAGGCTCGAAATCGTGCTTCACAAGCCAATATCCCAACAATCCGAAAGCGCCGGCGAGAACGACATCCATCGGCGCATTGTTGATCGAGTAGATTCCAATGGCGCAGAAAATTACGATCGACGGAAACAGCAGGCGGTATGGAACGCGCAGCAACCTCACCCATATGCCGACAAGCGGCAGATTGATGACGAGAAGCATCAAATTGCCGACCCACATCGAGGCGATCAGGCCCCACACCAGTTCGGGCTGTTTTTGCATCACTTGCGGCCCGGGCACGATACCGTGGATGGTCATCGCGCCAACCATCAACGCCATGACCGCATTCGGCGGAATGCCCAGCGTCAACAGCGGAATGAACGAGGTTTGCGCAGCGGCGTTGTTCGCACTTTCCGGTGCCGCGACACCTTCAATCGCACCGCGTCCGAAGCGTGACGGGTCCCTGGATATCTTCTTCTCGAATGTGTAGGCGGCAAAGGAGGCAATCACCGCGCCGCCGCCAGGAAGAATTCCGAGAATCGAACCAAGAACTGTACCTCGTGCAATTGCAGGCGCAGAATCGATCAAATCCTTTTTCGTTGGCATCAACCCTGTGATCTTCTGCTGCACCAGATTGCGATCCATTTCGGCGCCGGCGTCGAGATTGCGGATGATCTCGGCAAAGCCGAACACGCCCATCGCGACAGTCGCAAAGCCTAGGCCGTCGGCAAGTTCCGGCACGTTGAAGGACATTCGCGATGCACCAGTCTCGATGTCAGCGCCAACCATCGAAAGCAGCAGGCCAAACACGATCATCGCGATAGCCTTGAGCACCGACCCCTTCGCCAGCACCACGGCGAAAATCAAGCCAAGTGTCATCAGCGAGAAATACTCCGCAGGTCCGAATGCAAGCGCGAGCTTTGTGAGAGGAGCACCGAGCACAGCGATCAGAATGGTCGCGACACAACCAGCGAAAAACGAGCCGATAGCGGCGATGGCAAGCGCCGGACCCGCGCGGCCCTGCTTGGCCATCTGGAATCCATCAAGCGTGGTTACGACAGACGTCGCTTCGCCCGGAATGTTAACAAGGATCGACGTGGTCGAGCCCCCATATTGCGCGCCGTAATAAATGCCGGCGAGCATAATCAGCGCACCGACTGGAGGAAGTCCGAATGTAATCGGCAACAACATCGCAACGGTCGCGATCGTGCCGATGCCGGGAAGCACGCCGACCAACGTACCGACAAGAGCGCCGACCAGACACAGCAGAAGGTTGGTGGGCGACACCGCAACGCTGAACCCGAGAGCGAGATTTGAGAAAATATCCATCATATGCTCACCGCAGAACGCGTGGGAAAAGCTCGAGCGGCAGCCCGAGCGCGTAAGGGAACAGCAGACTGCATCCTATCGTCAGACATATTCCAACGATGATGGTCTCTGGCCATTTTGTCTCCGCAGTACCGAGTGCGGAAATTACGAAGCTGAGCATCGCAGATATGACCAATCCGAGCGGGCGGATCGTCAGCGAGAAAGACAAAATGGCAAGCGTGACAAACAAAGGCCCGCGAACGCCGTAAGTCTGAAGCGGCGCCCCATCGGTCAGTAATCCAGTGATCGCTACACCCAAGCCAAGCAGCAAAAGAAGAATGCCGAACATGCGCGGCGCAGATCCCGGACCGAACGAGAAGCCCTTCATTCCCTGAAGATCGCTCGATGCCCAAAGCGCAAAAAGCGCGATTGCCATCAAAACAATTCCTCCAAAATAATCCTGCGGCGCGCGCAGTTTCGCAAAATAGGTAAACGCTGCGACAGCGAGCAGAGGAAAAGTATAAATCTGCGCCAGCAGAACTTCCGAAAGCCCGCCGTTCGTCGCGACCGCCTGACCAGCGAGCAGGTTCGGAATCGCAGTCGCTATGGCATAGGCATGGTCGATAAAGGCCTGAACAGGATTTCGACCGCCGGAGCGCAGGATCAAACCTGCTATCGACCAGATGATTTCAACGATTTGCGGTGCCACCGCGAGGACCGCAATCCCAATCGCTCCCGTCGAATTCTTGTTACTCAACAGCGCGCCCGTTTGATCAGGCGCGCGTCCTGTTACGTCAGACATCTCTCCCCCACACTGGCCAGTTTCTGACCCAAACTTTTTAATAGGAACAACCGTTTCGCTGCGACATGCCTAGCGATATTCGTGCCAAGACGCCAGCAAAACCCGAAAATCCACTCACCACTGCGCTGCAGCGATTACCCGGCTTCCACGCCTGCTTCCGGCAGGCTAGCTTGTGCCAACAAGAAAATCCGGCGGAGGAAACCAAATGGTCTCGATAGGACGTTTTGCCCCACCTTTTGGGAGCGCGCTTGCGGTAGCCACACTTGGCTTTCTTTTTCTCCAGCCAGCAAAGGCGCAATCTGAATATCCAAAACCAGGGAAAAATATCACGCTGGTTTTACCTTTCGCCGCCGGCAGCGGCACCGATACGACGACCCGTCTCATCTCGAAGGAACTTGGGATTGCCCTCGGAACAGGCATCGTGATCGACAACAAACCCGGCGCCAACGGGTCGATCGCGGCAAGTTATGTCGCTCGCGCCGAACCGGACGGCTATACGCTTTTCGTGACGACCAATACGACACATTCGGCCAATCCGTATCTACTCAAGAATATGACCTACGATCCCATCAAGGATTTCACGCCCATCGCACGGACGGGCGATTTGCCGTTCATGCTTGTGATCAACCCAGAAATTCACGCAAACACGGTCGGCGAACTGATTGCTCTCGCAAAAAAAGAGCCGGGCAAATTTTCCTACGCCAGCGGCAGTTCTTCCGCGATCGTCTCTGGTGCAACGTTCGCCAATCTCGCTGGAATCGATCTTCTACACGTGCCCTACAAGAGTTCGCCGCCGGCGCTGACCGATGTGATCGCGGGACGCGTCAGCATGATGTTTGTCGATGTTCCAACCGGTCTGCCCCACGTCAACGGAAAAGTGTTAAAGGCGCTGGCGGTGACAACGATCAAGCGATCCGCATTGCTGCCGCAGTTGCCTACGATGGATGAAGCGGGCGTGAAGGGTTTCGATATTACGTCATGGCAGGGATATCTTGGTCCGGCAAATCTGCCGAAAGACATCGTGGCCAAACTTAACGTTGAGATCCGAAAGATCGTCGAGCGGCCGGACATCAAGAGCGAACTGGCAAGTCGCGGCATGGAGGCTTTTTCGGGAACTCCCGAAAGCTTCGATAGCTTCTTGAAAGCGCAGTTGGTGGTTTGGGAGAAGCTCGTCAAGGACGCCAAGATCGAGGCGCAATAGATATTACCATAGTTCGAAAGTAGAGTGTCGGTCGCGGCGATTGCTCCGATTCGTGCTGTCGATGGCGCAGCTGAACACTTAGATAATGGCGCGGCACCGCGTTCACCGGAGATGACATGACGAATTGGTTCACGGCAGCGCAATCCACCAAACGAATGCGGCTTACCTATGCCCCCGCCATTGTGACGTTCGCCGCGATTGTTGCGCTAACAACACCGGTGGCTGTGGCTGCGACGAGACAGGAGCGGCCCGCTCGCATTACTGAGGCAACGGCTCCGCGCGCTGCGGGCGAGCCAATTATGGCGATCGTGTCGATCAAGACGCAACACGTCACTTTCTATGACGCGGACGGCTGGATCGTGCGCGCACCGGTGTCGACAGGAACTACCGGACGCGAAACGCCTGCTGGCATCTTCGCAGTCCTTGAGAAAGACAAGGATCACCACTCGACCATGTACGATGATGCCTCGATGCCGAACATGCAGCGCATCACATGGAACGGCATCGCACTCCATGGCGGCCCACTCCCCGGCTACGCGGCCTCGCACGGCTGCGTGCGAATGCCGTTCGGCTTTGCCGAAAAGTTGTTCGACAAAACACGAATTGGAATGCGGGTGATCATCTCGCCGAACGATGCCGAGCCGGTAGACATCACGCATCCTGCACTGTTCATGCCGAACCAGGAAGCCATCGCGGCTGCGCCCGCCAAGGCCGAGAGCACCGCTCGCGAATCGACTGAAGCCGCAAAGGCTGCGGCTGAGGCCAAGAAAGCCGCCGCCAAAGCGCCGCGCGATATCGCATCGTTGACCGCCTCGCTGCGCAAGATCGAGCAACTTAAGATCCGCGCCGATGCCGATCTCGCCGCCGCCGACAAGGCGCTGGCCAATGCCGATCAGACAAAAGCGCGCATTCGCGGCGCAAAGGAAACCCTCGCCGCAAAGGCCGCAGCAGCAGCGCCTGACGTGCAACCGAAACTCGACGCAGAGCTCGCCGCAATCGACAAGGCGTTCACTGTTGCAGACGAAGCCATGGCGCGCGCCGACGATCTCAAGCAAAAAGCCGTCGCCAAGGCCGCCGATATGACAGCGCTGTTCGATGCCGCCAAGGCCGACACGCAACCGAAACTCGACGCACTTGGGGCCACAAAAGAGGCCGCGAAGGTTGCTGATAAGGCGAGAGCCGACACGGCTAAGGCGGCAAGCGACGCAAAGCTCGCGCTCGAACCGGTCTCGATCTACATCAGCCGCGCGACGAAGAAGCTTTATGTCCGGCGCAACACGCATAAGCCGGCACCAGACGGCGGCGGCGAGGTGTTCGATACGACCATCGAAGTCCCCGTGACAATCCGCGATCCTGACAAGCGGATCGGCACGCATGTGTTCACCGCGATGGCACGCAACGAATCAGGGTTGCGCTGGAGCGCGGTCACCATCGACGGCAATGACGCCAAGGATGCGCTCGACCGCATTACTATTCCGCAGGACGTGCTCGATCGCATCGCGCCGACCGCGTTGCCGCGATCCTCTATTGTCATTTCAGACGAACCGCTCAGCAAAGAAACCAACTACCGCACCGAATTCGTTGCCGTGCTGGCCGATCATCCACAAGGCGGCTTCATCACGCGCAAGCCCACGCCCCCTCCTGTCGCTATCGCAAGTCAGGGCGATTTTTTTGGCTTCGGTTTTGGCTTTCAACCCAATCCCGAACCCCAACCTGCAAATACTCGCCAGCGCGGCGGCCAATATCGTCAAGCCCCACCGCGCGGATGGTAAACAGATGCGCGGCGCAACGACGTGCCCCTTCAGGGAAATCTTCTACAAGCGGCTGGACCTCAGTTTGACTCTGACCGCGTGATCGCCGCCCGAATTGCAGCGTGCGCGGCATTCTCGTCCAACTTTACGCTACCCTCCGATTCCTGAACGCCTAGATCACGCCATAAATCGACGAGGTTGGGGCGGATCGGCTTGGCACCCATTTCATCGTGGAGAGCAGTCAATACATTGCTGTCGATTGCCTTGTCGGCGACCGCAAGGATTTGGCTCATTGGCCAATCGGATTCGTGATTGCCTCCAGCTGCGAGAACGCCGCGCATAGCATCCTGCAATCCAAGGCGGTTATTGGTCCGCTTGCGAATCTCGACATCGGCCATAAGACAGAACATCGCTCCGCCCCAATATTTACGCCCCCATGTCGATGTGTTGTCGAGACCCTTGTCGCCGGAGCCAGGAAGGCCCTTCGGCATGTCACGCATCATCGCCGCCCAAACCCCCACTGGCGGCAGGTCTCCCGCCTGTGCGCGTGCGATCGGTTCGATATAAACGGCAAGTCCTTCGGACAGCCATGCGTAGCGCTCCTCCATGTCGGGCAGCGCAACGATAACCCAGTCACGCCGCAGATCGTCTTCGTCCGCGTCACTACCGATAACAATGCGGATGGCACCGCCTCGATAACCCCAAGTCGTCCCGCCCTGCACACGCGCACCGTTTGAAGGCACAATCAGGATGCGCGCGGCCTTAACTGGAAACCGGCCGTAATAGGTCGTGATTGCTTTTGCGGAGCGTGTCACCCATTCGACGATGGTGGCCTTTGGCAATGCGATACGTCCCGGCGCGAAGGCAAGATGGATGACGCCGCCTTTGACGGGGATGTCCGTTGCATGCAACTGATCGAAAGCATTGTAGGGAAATCCCTGTCCGGGCATGTATTCGGACTGCGCCGCGGTTCTCAGCGTCAACGCGCCGATCAGAAACGCAATGCCGATCAAAGCGACGAAACCAACTCGAAATCCTCGCATCACGAAATAACTCTCGAGTTTTCGCTCTTTGCGCAAAGCTGGAGAAAATTTCGCGCCTGACCGATGAGATCGTCAATCATCGCCGACAGAAGAATTTCGCCTTTTGCCCGGGTTGCCAGTGTTGGATCTCCAAAACTCCCGGAACGGCTGTAGTTCGGTGACGTCGGATCCAATGAGGTCAGCGCCCCATCTATGACTTGCGCGATGAAGCGACTAGCCTCAGCAAGCTTCATATCGACAAGATGCGGCGCCAACGCCAGCATCAACGACGTTTCAAGTTCATCCGCGTGACTGCCATGACTTTGCTGCATCAATCGCTTGGCCTCCGTTCTATATCGGACGCCATCGTGGATTTTTAGGTGCAGGACTTTTGTACTGTCCAGTCGCGACAGCGCCCGCTGAATCGGCGCGATTGTGCTAATGCCAGTATCTAGAACGAACACGGCCCTTCAACCGTAACCTATGAGTGCCTGCGTCAACTCCTCGACCATCCGCTTAAAGGTCTCATCGGAAAGGCTGGCACTTCCGGCATATTTGATGAACGCTGGGTAATAACCGTAGGACAACGTCGGCCAGATCAGCGCGTCGATTTCAGCGGCAATCCGTGCCGACAGCGCCTCCGCCTGAACGCGGTCAGTGTTCATCGGTAAATGAAGGCCATGCTCTTTAGCGCCGGCACCGATCGGCAGGATCGCAGCAGCGCCCGCACCGATGCGCGAGGCTATAACATCCCAACTCAGATGTTCGACGACGTCCGGATTTTCAATCGCGCGCACGAAGACCTCGATCCGATCGTCAGCCCTTCGATACCTCGGCCAGAAGGCCAGATGTCACCCAGCCATGAAGATAGCCAGCGCCGCGTGCAGCCGCACTGTCGGGGTCCGCGTAAGTGGCCAGCATCGAACAGAGGACGCCGAACGGGATACCGGCGCACGCTTCGTCCCACATCATCGCTTCTTCGAGCGAAAGCTCGCGAAACATCGGCGTCACATCGTCACGCCAAACCAAAATTCGGTTCGGCTCGTCGCGCGTGGCTGCATCGGGCGGCGTTTCATCGTTCCTGAGTGCCTGCCAGATTTCGAGCGCATTGGTCGCCAAATCGAGCCGGCAGGCCGTGGGATGTGGCTTGAAACGAAGTTCGTTCCACGTTTCCGGCGCGAACGCTGCCACATCAGCGATCCCGATCACCGCACCGTCCGGCGCGTCGAATGCGTCGTTAAGCGCCTTTTCGAATGCCGCGATATCTCCGACAACCGGATGTTCGCTGTATGGCTCCGTGGTTCTCAGAAACTCCGGAAGCCCTTGCGAGAACCAGCGCATGTTCGGCTGCTGCGACGGCTTGGCCGCCACATAGGCCGCGCCCATCTTGTCGAACATCTCGTCGCCGAGATAGCCGTGCAGATGTTCGTGGTCGTTGCGCAACGCCTCGACCAGCCGCGACACATAAGCGTGCCGGTAAACGCCCAGCAGCACGTCGCGCTTTTCTTTTGGGCTATCGAGAATTTCGCCTAGAATCCTGTCGTCGCCGCTTACAATGCTTCGTTGAAACGCGTCCTGCAGGCGCTCGAACTCATTCATCTCGCGTGCTGTATTTTGGGAATCTGCGGCAGCGTTTTAGACGCGACATCGCGCAGCTTTTGCACTTCGACGAGCAGATCATCAAGCGGCGGAATATTGTCGTCACGTTCGATAATAGTAGAAACCGGGCCGAAGCGCCGCAGCGCTGCTTCATAAAGCGTCCACACATCATCGCACACGGGATGATCGTGGGTGTCGACGATATGAGTGTCCATGTGGGTGTGACCCGCCATGTGAAATTGCACGACCCGGTCCGCGGGAATTCCGTTCAGGAACGTGTAGGGGTCGTAGCCGTGATTGAAGGCGCTGACATAGACGTTGTTGACATCGAACAGCAGCCAGCAGCCGGAACGGCGCGACAATTCCGAAAGAAATTCCCACTCAGTCATTTCGCAATTTGCGAATTGCACATACGTCGAGACATTTTCGAGCACGAGCTCGCGACCAAGAAAATCTTGAACGAGTTGCACGCGGCTCACGACATGATCGAGCGATTCCTGCGTGTAAGGAATTGGTAGCAGATCATGCAAATTCTTACCGTGAACCCCGGTCCAGCACAGATGATCCGAAATCCATTTCGGCTGCACGTGCGCGGCCAGTTCTTTCAAGCCTGACAGATATTCAAAATTCGGTGGCGCCGTCGATGCGATCGACAGCGAGACACCGTGCATGACGACGGGATAGCGCTCGCGAATCCGATCCAGCATGCGTAACGGCTGGCCGCCGGGCAGCATATAGTTGTCGCTGATGACCTCGAACCAGTCGATCGGCGGATTGCCATTGAGAATATCGTCGTAGTGCTGAGCACGAAGCCCTAATCCGAAGCCGAGAAATGGAGGTTTGACGGCATTGCTGCGAACCACCGGCGCGGATTTCGCGGCCAAATCTGTTTTCGGCATTTTGCTGGTAATATTCATGATGTTCCCACCGTGATCGTCGATTTGGCCAGCAGCATTTCTCAGACAATATCACAAGAAGATAAAGAAGGAGCCGAAACCCGAAAGTCCGGCTCCTTCGGTTTCATTCAAGGTCAGCTTAGCCAGCGGTGAACTTGCCCTTGCCAGCTTCGCACTTTGCCTTGTCCATCATCGAAAAGCCCTGGCCCTTGCAGGCGTTCTGGCCCTTGCAGGCGTTTGCGCCGCCCTTACAGGCGCCCTGGCCCTTGCAGGCGTTGACACCAACGCACTTGCCATCGGCAGCGTGAGCGACAGTCGTCATGGTCGCGCCGGCGAGGAAAAGCGTTGCAGCGGCAGCAGCGAGAGTGGCACCGGATTTTGAAGTCATCTTCATAGACGTATCCTCCTGGGTTTATGATCAACAAACCGGCCCGGCACTAGCGGACTAAGAAATACGCCGCACCGGACCAACCGAATGACGCCGAATAGCGGAACCCGATCATCGAACAGATCATTCATTCGCAGGTACGTTGGGAAAGCGAAGTTGGTTACGCGCGTTTCGATAAAATCAGGAAATATTTCACCGCAAGCCCAAATCCAATTTCACAAAGTTGTCTTGCAAAATAAAATAGCGGGAGCCCAACGACGGCCTCCCGCTATCGTGAAGTGTATTAGCCGACGAACTTGCCGCCCTGAGCGTCGCAACCGGCCTTCGAGGACATCGAGAAGCCCTGACCCTTGCAGGCATTCATGCCCTTGCAGGAATTCGACGCACTCTTGCAGGCGCTTTGGCCCTTGCAGGCGTTGGCAGCAACGCACTTGCCCTGCGCAGCCTGAGCCGGGGTCGTGCCGGTCGAGGCGACAGCGCCAGCAAGAAACAGCGTTGCTGCGGCGATTGCGAGGGTAGTGCCCGATTTGGAATCCATCTTCATGACGATCTCCTTGGATGATTGTTGAAAAGCCGTACTGAAAAGCCGTGTCGATTGCCGCCACGACAATGCAGAACGAATGAAGAGCGATCGTCCTCAGTTTCCAGAACGTGGGATAAGCAAACCAAAGCCGCTCTATCCGGGGAACCAATAGGACAGAAAAGCTGACGCATCTGTTTGTCTCACGTCATGGCCACCAATTCGGCCACTCTGCGGAGAGCTACGCGTGAGATTGATTTTGGTTACAGGAAATCAGTAGATTTTTTTGTTTTGGCATCGGGAATATTCCAGCCGTACTGCGCCACAGCTAAAAACGCGATAATCATTCTGTTCCGACGTGGCGTCCGAAGACCCGGCGCAAGCGATAAGAACCTCCTACCCCACTGCAGAAGTTTCAGACCCGCGTTGCGCCGATCAATTCAACGACGCGCGCTTAACCTTGAGTTTTGCCATTTGCTCCACAGTTTTCTTCAATTCGTCGGCATTGAACGACGGATATGAGCAAATGCGATTGCTGCAGGCGAAGGCCGCGGGCTCACCGAGGTCGGGATATTCCACATCAGGATTTGGCAGCTTTCCTTCACGCAAATCCAACCATTCGAGGCGCTTGTATCGCGCCGGGAATGCTCTTGCGGTTGCGTCCAACGCTTTGGCACGCGGATCATCTTTATGACCGACCACCGTGATATGCGTCGGCTCGACGCTTAGCTCATCGTCAGCAATCAGAACGCCGGGGAGCGGTCGGATCATGTCTGCCGCCGCGCCTGCCAGATAGCGCATCCAGTGCGAGGCGCTCTCACGGTCAACATCGTTGCCGTCATAGCGATCGAGCAAGTTCATAAAGCGAACGATCTGAATTTGCTCATCCATGAGCTTA
>JAPLPA010000566.1 GCA_026400415.1 Afipia sp.
GCAGAACGATCAAAATTACTGTGCCTGGTCCGTTTACGATGTCGCAGCAGGCGCAGAACGATTTTTATAAAGACGAAGAGGAAATGGCGCTCGATTACGCAGCAGCAGTTAACGAGGAAATCAAAGACCTTTTCGCTGCTGGAGCAGATATTGTACAAATCGACGAGCCATACATGCAGGCGCGTCCTGATAAAGCGCAACAATATGGGCTCAAAGCCTTTAACAGGGCGCTGCAGGACCTAACGAAGCCGACTGCGGTGCATATTTGCTTTGGATATGCTGCGGTCATCCATGCCCGGCCGGATGGATATTCTTTTTTGCCAGAATTCGAAAAGTCACCGGTTGAGCAAGTTTCGATTGAAACGGCCCAATCAAATTTGGATCTTTCTGTGCTTGATAAAATGCCGAATAAAACGATTATTCTTGGAGTGCTTGATCTGTCGGATATGGCAATTGAGCAGCCAGAAGTTGTCGCTGCGCGGATTCGAAAAGCCTTAAAGCACGTGCCGGCAAAGAGGTTAGTTATAGCCCCAGATTGCGGACTAAAATATATTCCCAGGAAAATTGCTTTTGCAAAGATGAAGGCAATGGTGGATGGAACGAAGATTGTGCGTTCAGAGCTTTGATCTCATGCGTTAAAGCATGCGCAGGACGGACGTCGTCGTCGCCGTAAGAATCGTCCGAACGAGTGCCAGCTCTCTATTGGCTGACACCCGCAACAGTTGAAGCCTCCACTGCGGTGATGATCATCCGCGTGAAAAGGTGAGTGTTAGGTCGATCGTCGAGATGGAATTTACCCGGCAGAGGCAGATGTCTGTTGGCGCGGAGACTTCTTTTCAAGGCTCCAAGCTGCAAGTGCCTCATGTGCATCCAACCCCAATCGACGGAATTCGGCGTCTTCCACAGAACGAATGGTCAATTCAAGACGAATGCCGTTGGGGTCAAAGAAGTAAATGGATTGAATGATGTGATGGTCCGTCACACCCACAATTTCAATTCCAGCTTTCTCAAGGCGAGCTTTAGCGGCGAGCAGCTCGTCGTGATCCGGAACCTCCAACGCGATGTGATTGACCCACGAAGGGGTGTTCGGTGATGGAAGCGAAGCTTCGTTGTCCCCCAGATCAAAGAACGCGAGGAACGACCCATCCAGCATTTCGAAGAAGATATGCACGTATGGGCAAAATTCGCCAGTAGACGGCACGTGATCTAGTTTTATTAGATGCGCCAGCGGCAAACCCAATAGATCTTCGTAGAACGCTCTGGTTTCCTCTGCGTCTTTGCACTTGTAGGCGAAATGGTGAAGACCTTTAATTTTCATGACTCTCTCCGTAATTCCAAAGCACCGAGCTTAGAACACACTGATGAATTATCCTTATCATAATTGATTATACCCCGTATAATCAAGCGGTCGTCTTGAGTGTCGTTTGTCGTTGAAGCGGGTCGGCAACCCGAGGGTTTGGTCACAAGCGTTGAGCGAACGCTGCTATTTTGTCCGCGGCTTCTTTGATCACGTGAGGTTGTCCTGCAAGGTAATGATTTCCGCCTTTGAGGATGTGGCGTTCCGCACGTCCCGCGGCAGCCACCTCCCACTTATCCACGTCCGATGGAAACACCGATGCATCGGCGCTGTGTTCAAGCAGAAGTACTGGCGCCACGGTTTTCGCCAAATTTGCAGGGCCGTCGCCACGACTACTCGGTGACCACTGGCTGAGGTAACCGGTAAGCGAAGTATATCTACCCATGCTATTGGCAGCATAGTTCTGTAATCGTGGGGGCCCCCAGATGGTGCTGTTAGGAACGCGATCATTGGGATCGATCGACGGATCTAGGCAGCGAGGGTCAGCAAGAGTGCGGTGGATCACAAACGCCATATCTTGAATGCCATCCGATCCCGATCTCAACTGTCTCAGCTTAGCTCGTGCCCAATTTTCAATTTTCACGTTCCGCGCTCTTTGGGCGCCTCGATACACAGCCATGAAGCTAGTGGAAAAAGGTGGTCCGTTTTCGGGATTGAACATGTCAAGGCTAGGGTCTGAGCTCAGGGGGTCCAGTTCTTCGATCAGCGATGGATCGATCCATGTTTCCATCAAACGCGAACGCCCTAGGTGCGCGGCACTGAGAACGATGCCATTTGCTGGGGGTAAATCCCNNNGGATCGCCAGCCGGCGTATCGTGAATCGTGAGTTTCTCGGCCTGCGCTTGATAGAAACTTACAAGCGCGCCGCCACCTGAATTACCGATCAGTAAGATCCGATCGTATCCTTCCTGTCTCAGCCATTTCACACCAGCGCCAAGATCTTGTATCGCACGTTCGAGGATGAGAACCGTGTCGTTCCCGAGATAGCGAGTATTCAGTCCGAGAGCCGCGATGCCGCGCTCGCCTAGTGGCCCTAAAAGATAGTGACCCATAAAATTACTGGTCGGGTGCATGACAATCGCGGCGACTTTGGCTTTCGCCGGACGCACAATAGCGCCCCAGACTGGCTTTCCATTGCGGCGCCCGGCCTAACGTCAATCGATACCAATTCCGCAGAGTTCATTTCGTTAGCCTGCATTTGCTGGATCTTTGAATGCGCATCCAAGATTTTCACATTCTGTCACAAGGCTAAAACGACTTTTCCTGAGCGTGCGCGGGAGCAGCAAGTCATTAATCGGCAGTTCTCGAGCCTTTCAGATTCTGTGAGCACCTTGTCGCGATGGTCAACGTCGCCCTCAATGAGCGCTACTTCGCACGTACCACACAGGCCTTCTTCACAATCGCTCTGAACATCCACTCCAGCCTCGCGCAAAACCTGCAGAACGGTCTTGTTGGGAGGAACGGAAAGCGTCAGTCCGGAGTCTTTCAGTTCAACATCGAAACTAATTTCGTTTTTCGGATCGAGCTGTGACCCCAACCCGCTGAAATGCTCCACATGGACAATGCCGACCGGCCAGTCCTTCGCCAATTCTTGGAGATGACTAAGCAACCGCTCCGGACCGCAGGCGTAGACTTTTGACGAAGGCCCGACGCCCTTCAAGCAAGCCTTTACATCAATCCGCTGATCCTCTTGAGAAGAGTATATTTTTAGCGAATTGCCATGTTCCTTTTTCAGGCGATTAACAAAAGCCATATCTGCCAACGATCGGCCAGCGTAGTGAATTTCGTACCGACGCCCTATCTTTTTCAGTCGGTCGGCCATCGAGATGATCGGAGTGATGCCAATTCCGCCAGCAATTAGTAAGTAGTGGTCGCTGCCTTCGTCGAGGCGAAAGTGGTTCTTTGGCCCGCGAATGCCGACAGGCATGTCTGGCGTAGCGTGCTCGTGAATATAGGCCGAACCTCCGCGGCCGCCGGGATCATTGAGTACGGCGAACTGAAGT
>JAPLPA010000442.1:0-3223 GCA_026400415.1 Afipia sp.
GCGAAGGCGCCAAGGCGCTGATCGACAGTGGCGCCGACGCCATCAAGGTCGGCATCGGCCCCGGCTCGATCTGCACCACGCGCATTGTCGCCGGCGTCGGCGTGCCGCAACTGACTGCGATCATGGATTCGGTTGAGGCGGCGCGGAAGCAGAACATTCCGGTGATCGCTGACGGCGGCATCAAATATTCCGGCGATCTCGCCAAAGCACTCGCTGCAGGCGCTGACATCGCAATGGTGGGATCGTTGCTCGCCGGTACCGACGAGACGCCCGGCGAAGTGTTTCTCTGGCAGGGACGCTCCTATAAAGCCTATCGGGGCATGGGTTCGGTCGGCGCGATGGCACGCGGCTCGGCGGATCGCTACTTTCAACAAGACATCAAGGACACGCTCAAGCTCGTGCCGGAAGGCATCGAGGGGCAGGTGCCTTATAAGGGCCCGGTCGCGAATGTGTTGCATCAGCTTGCCGGAGGACTTCGCGCCGCGATGGGTTATGTCGGCGCCAAGGACATCAAACAATTCCACGAGAAAGCGCAGTTCGTGCGGATCACAGGCGCAGGCCTGCGCGAGAGCCATGTCCACGACGTGACGATTACACGCGAAAGCCCGAATTATCCCGGCGGCGGCTAATTCTGTTCCGCATATTGAATGTCACAGCGTAGCGAAACACGCTACACTTCGCGCAGCGTATTTTATTTTGCTCTGCAAAATGAATCCAAAAAAGAAGAAATGAAACACCATGGTTGACTGGACGGAAGAAAAACTCGCCGCGCTTTCGGATCAGCAGGTCAAAAATCTGCGGGAAAACGCGGAACGCAAAGGTGTTGCGGATCTTCTTGAGAAATGCGCGGCTGAACTCAGCCGTCGTAATGCGCTAAAGCCGCGCAAAGAAGGCAAGCCGCGCTCGGAACTGAAAGAATTCGAACATCAGATGTCCGAACAGCTGGCGACCGTCGGCAAGGACGTCGCCGGCAGATACGATCTATCCGAGGCGACCGCGAAGGCGAAGTCCGAGGGCGTCAAGGGATTCAAGTCGCATCGGCTGTTGGATTCCAAAGGCTATGCAAAACTTGGAGGCATGCAGCGCGACGGTTCGGTCGCCATCGAGCGCTACATTTCCTATCGTCGCGGCAACGACACTGTCTATCTCGGCGTGTTTTTGCCGAAGGAGGCAGGCGTTGAGGATCACGAATTTCATGTGATTGCGCCGAGCTCAATGCTGGATGGCGGCAAGCCGGTTGCGCAAATCCGCCCGAGCGCCACTGAAAAACAGAAGCAACCCGCCGATAGCGGTCTCGTATTTAAGGATTTGCCGAGTGCTGCGGCTGCGTTCGACAAAGCGCTGGCAAAGATCACGGCTTAAGATTCATCAATTGACTACAAGGCGCGATTAACACGCCGAATTTTGTAAACCGAGTATTTGAGGAAACCATCATGGCCCCATCTGCAAAGCGCGTCGTTCTTGCTTCCCGTCCGGTCGGCGAACCGAAGCCCAGCGATTTTCGCATCGAGGATTATGCGCCGCCATCGCCGGGTGACGGACAGGTGCTGCTGCGTACGATCTGGCTGTCGCTCGATCCCTACATGCGCGGCCGCATGAGCGATGGTCCGTCCTACTCCGCACCTGTGCCGATCGACGGCGTAATGGAAGGCGGCGCGGTTTGCGAAGTGATGGAATCCAAGTTTCCAAATCTCGCCAAAGGCGACATCGTCTTGTCGCACACCGGCTGGCAGCAATACGCCGTCGCGGACGGCAAGATGCTTCGTAAAGTTGATCCGAAAATCGCCCCGATCTCCACCGCAGTCGGCGTGCTCGGCATGCCCGGCATGACGGCGTATACGGGGCTGCTTGAAATCGGAAAGCCGAAAGCCGGCGAGACGGTGGTGGTTGCCGCTGCATCCGGCGCAGTCGGATCGGCGGTCGGGCAGATCGCAAAGATCAAGGGATGTCGTGCTGTCGGTATCGCGGGTGGCAAAGACAAATGCGATTACGTCAAGAAAGAACTCGGCTTCGATGAGTGCCTCGATCACCGCGATCCCGACTTGGCGGCAAAGTTGAAGGACGCCTGCCCGAAAGGCATCGATGTCTATTTCGAGAATGTCGGCGGCAAGGTGTTTGAAGCGGTGTTTCCGCTGTTCAACGCGTTCGCGCGCTTACCAGTGTGCGGATTGATCGCCGACTACAACACCATCTTCGGCAAGGATACGCCCGCGCCGAAATGGGCGAATTCGATGATGCGCGCCATTCTGGTGAAGCGGCTGAATTTCCGCGGTTTCATTGTCAGCGACTTCAACGCGATGTATCCGGATTTTATCCGCGATATGCCGCAGTGGATTCGCGAGGGAAAAGTGAAGCACAAGGAATTCGTCACTGAAGGCCTTGAGAGCGCGCCGGGCGCATTCATGGGGCTTTTGAAGGGTGCGAATTTCGGCAAGCAGCTTGTGCGTGTCGGGCCTGATAAAGCCTGAACCGGACTAGAAGCAGAGATCGGTGACTTTCTTGCCGCTCTTGTCCTTGATCGTGAATTTGCACTTCATGCGGTTCAGCGCGGATTTTGCATCCTCGCTACCGAGCGCGGCGGCTTTCTCATAGTATCGTTTCGCCGCGTCTTCGTCTCGCGATCCGCCGCGTCCGGCGAGCGCGAAGTCTCCAGCGCGCTCCAGCGCGCCGACATGGTCGCGTGCGGCGGCTTTCTCATAAAGCACACGGGCTGCCGCATCGTCCTTCGGCCCCCCGTCGCCTTGTTCTGTCATCAAACCAAGTTGAAACATCGCATCGGCATTGTTGCCTTCAGCCGATTGCGCAAAAAGACTTCGCGCTTTGACGTAGTCCACCGGAACGCCGTCACCCGTCGCATAGGTCATCGCCATATTGTTGAGCGCAACCGGGTCGCCGGCCTCAGCGGCGCGCTCAAACATCTTGCGTGACTCCCCGCTGCGTGTGCCGCCCGACCCCTTGTCGAGCGAGGCGAGGCTGGCCATCGCCGATGTGCTGCCTTGATTGGCGGCCTTGCGATAGGCGGCGATAGCGGCCTGCGTATCGCCATTGGCCTCATAAGCACGGCCGAGCTGAAAGCTGAGACGGCGCGAAGCCTTCGCGGACGCAGCTGCCTGTTTACAATATTTGATCGCGGTGGCGACGTCGTCCGCCGCGATGCGGGCGACGCCCTTGGCGTCGGCGGGTTTGTCGGGATCACTCGGATAGGCCGCAAGCCGGTCGCACA
>JAPLPA010000442.1:3240-4267 GCA_026400415.1 Afipia sp.
CGGCCGATTGGGCATGAGCGGCGCACGAATACGCGGCGACAATCGCTGCCGACATCGCGATACGGATTGAAATTTGGAGAGATCGTCTTGTCATCGCCATTCCAGTGCCAAGCATCGAGGCGCGCCGATTATGCCCGGAAGTAGCCAATCAAAGGAGTCCAAAAATTCAGCGGGGAACAAAGGTTCAAACAGACTGTCGATTGTCAGTCGCGCGGCGGGCCGCTATAGCGGAGCAGGGCTTCAAACGGGGGAATTTCCATGAGCGTTCAGATGGTTTTGGCACCGGTCTTCGCGCTGGTGTTTTTGATTTTTGCTGTGATGTTCGGCTTGTTCCGCGTTCGCACGCGGGCGGTGATGACAAAAGAAGTTCGTGTTTCGCAGGTCGCGCTGGGCCAGGATGCATGGCCAGCCAAAGCCACGCAAATCGGCAACACCTATACAAATTTGTTTGAAATGCCGGTGCTGTTCTTTGCACTGATCGCTTTCGCACTTCCGTTGCGTCAGGCCGATCTCGTGATAGTGCTGCTGTCATGGGTGTTCGTCGTTCTGCGCTACCTGCATGCCGGCGTCTACGCGACGTCGAACGATATGCGCTATCGTTTCGGAACATTTGCGGCGAGCGTTATGGTTCTGCTGGCGATGTGGGTTTACTTCGCGTTGAAGCTGTTCCTCGCGATCTAAACGCGAGACCTGAAAGACAAGAATGACTCCCGCCGCGCGGCTGTCCGCAGCCATCGAGATTCTCGGTAACATCGATGCACAACGCGTCCCTGCACCGAATGCGCTGAAGGATTGGGGCACATCGCACCGCTTTGCCGGCTCTGGCGACCGTGCAGGCATTGCGGGTCTGGTGTTCGACGTTTTGAGACGCCGCGCATCATCGGCCTATTTGATGAACGACGACACGCCGCGCGCGCGTCTGCTCGGCATGCTCAAATTGGAGCGCGGGTTGAATGCTGAAGCGGTCGCCGCGCTCTGCGATGGCGAGGGCTTTGCGCCCTCGGATTTGAACGATGCGGAAAGCGAT
>JAPLPA010000509.1:0-1655 GCA_026400415.1 Afipia sp.
CCTGTTCGGCGGCATGGAGGGGACGTGCGCCCGCTACGTGCTCAATCCCGGCACGCCGCAAGAGCGTGTCATTCGCAGCAAGACGCCTTACATTCCGCTCGCCAAGAACACCGTCGTCTGGGTGCAGTCCGCCGGCGGTGGCGGTTATGGCGATCCGAAAAAGCGCGCACCCGAGGCGGTCAAGCGCGATCTGCGCGATGGCTACATCACCGAAAAATTTGCCCGTACGCACTACAAGGTCTAAATGTCGACAGGCCCAGCCGATCGCCTTTCTGCGAATTACTACCTGGCGCCGGCCGGGACCGGCGTCGGACAGTTCATGCTTTGGGCGAAGGAAGCCGGCGCCAGCGGCGTCGGGCTGACAATCGCGGCGTTGTCGGAGAACACCCCTGACAAGCTGAAAACGATGGCGGCTGACCACGGTCTGTTCATCTCGACATTGAACAGTGCGGGCTACTTTCTCTATCCGCCGGGCGAACAGCGCGACATTCAGAACAAGCTCAATCTCAGCCTCATCGACGCGGCCGCGCGCATGGACGCCGGACGCCTTGTCGTCATCGCCGGTGGCGCGTCGGGCTCGGGCCTGACGCTGGAAGCGGCGCGCGCGAGTGTCGCCAAACAACTCGGCGCGTTGGACAGAATGGCCGGCGAGGCCGGTATCCGTCTGGCGTTGGAGCCGATTCATCCGGTCGATCTCACGATCAAAGGCTGTGTGAATTCGCTGGCTCAGTCGGCGGAGATAGTGCGGTCGCTACCGTCGACCGATGTAATGATCGATACGTTTCACTCCGCCTGGGACCCGGACATCTGGCGTTTGCCGGAAGTCCTTGGCGACAAGCTTGCCGTCGTTCAGGTGTGTAATTGGTATGAACCATCGCCCGAAGAAAAGCCGCTGCGCGATGTGCCCTCGACCGGTGAAATGGATATGGCCGGGTGGCTGAGCGCGCTGATTGCCGGCGGTTATACCGGGCCGATCGAATTCGAGATGTTCGACAGGCACCGGCGCGACCGGGCGGTGCCGGATATTCTCAACCATGCGCTCGGCGATCTTCGCGCGATGGTGTCTTAAATCCCTTGGCAAGGAAGACAGTCGTGACGCAGACCAAAGCAGTTCGGTTTCATGGCTACGGTGGACCCGAGGTCCTGCAATATGAAGACGTTAATTGGCGTCAATTTTATCGACATCCAGCAGCGCAAGGGACGCTACCCCGCAAAAAGCTTTCCGGTGACGCCGGGTGGTGAAGGCGCAGGTGTGATCGAGGCCGTCGGCGAGGGCGTCAACGAATTCAGGGCCGGCGATCGCGTCGCCTATATGGACCAGAAGCCCGGCGGCTATTGCGTCACGCGCCGCATCGCTGCCCAGCAGGTCGTTAAACTGCCGGATTTTATCCCGGATGAACTCGCCGCTGCGATGATGCTCAAGGGCGTTACCGCCAATTACTTGCTGCGCGGCGCCTATGACGTGCGTGCCGGGGACACCATTCTGATGCATGCCGCCGCCGGCGGCGTCGGGCTCATTGCATGCCAGTGGGCGCGGCGGCTCGGAGCGCGCGTCATCGGCATTGTCGGCAGCGCGGACAAGGCGGCGGTCGCGCGCCTCAATGGCTGCGATCACGTGATCGTTCGGGGGACGGAAGATATTGTCGCGCGCGTTC
>JAPLPA010000509.1:1666-2042 GCA_026400415.1 Afipia sp.
CTGTGGTCTATGATTCGGTCGGCGCGGCAACCTTCGACCAGTCGCTGGCGTGTCTCCAGATACGCGGCCTGCTGGTATTGTTCGGCGCGGCATCCGGGCCAGTGCCGCCCTTCGACCTGTTCCGGCTCAACAACAACCACGAAATGGGCAATGGTGGCTCGTTCTATGTCACGAGCTCCAGTCTTGCCGATTACACGCGCGCGCGGCCTGAATACTTGTCCCGCGTCGCGGATCTGTTCGAGGCTGTGCGTGCCGGTTACGTGAAAATCCATCCGCCGCGCTGCTACGCGCTTGCCGATGCAGCGAGCGCGCATCGCGATCTGGAATCGGGCGCGACAATTGGCGGCTCTGTCCTTATCCCCTAAAACGCGGGCGA
>JAPLPA010000408.1 GCA_026400415.1 Afipia sp.
CCGTGGCGATTTCAGCGCCCGACGGCTCGCCTGTGCCGGGGATCGCGCCAGCAGCCAAACAACAGGCCCGCTACATCGCCGATGTCATCAAGGCGCGCCTCAGTGGCAAAGCAGCACCTGGCCCGTTCCGCTACAAGCACGACGGAAGTCTGGCGCAGATCGGCAAGAGGCGCGCCGTCATTGATTTTGGATGGATGAAAATGCGCGGGGCGCTGGCATGGTGGATCTGGGGTATCGCCCATATCTATTTTCTGATCGGCGTTCGCAACCGTCTCAGCGTGGCGATCAGCTGGTGGTGGATCTATACACGCGATCAGCGCAGCGCGCGTCTGATTACACAGGGGCGCAGCGCGCCGGGTCAAACGGAATCAAGTTGAGCTTATGCCGCAGCGGCAACGACGCGGTTACGGCCATCGTTCTTGGCGCGATAGAGCGCCTGATCGGCGCGCTTGAGGACGTCGGCGATGTCCTCGCCCTACCTCAAGTTTCTTGGCGCCCTTCTCGATCGCGAAAGGCTCTCCGGCAATCGAGCGGCGCAGGCGTTCTGCGACCATGCCCGCGACATGCAGATCGGTCTCAGGCATCACGATCACGAACTCCTCGCCGCCGTAACGGCAGGCGAGATCGATGCCGCGGATTGATTTGCGAATTCGCACCGCGAACTCGCGGAGCACGTCGTCGCCGGCATCGTGGCCGTGGTTGTCGTTGATCGATTTGAAATAGTCGATGTCCAGCATCATCAGCGCCAGCGGCTTGGCGCGTGTGGCGGCCTGCTCTGCCAAGGTCGCAAGATGGGTTTCCATGTAGCGGCGATTGTGCAGGCCGGTGAGCGCGTCGGTGATCGCCATTTCGATGGAGTTTTGCACGTTATCGCGCAGATGATCGGTATAGCGGCGCTTACGGATTTGGGTACGCGCGCGAGCCAGCAGTTCATTCTTGTCTACCGGGCGCAACAGATAGTCGTTCACGCCAATTTCAAGACCGCGCAAAAGCCGTGCGTTATTGTCGGCGTCAGCAATCGCCAGAATGGGAACGCTGCGGGTACGTTCAAGTGAACGGGCCTGACTGCACAGCCGAAGGCCGTCGAAGTTTTCCAAGCCGAGCGAGACGATCAACAGGTCGTAATTGCCCTCGGCGGCATGAAACAGCGCCTCAGCCGGATTGGGCTCGACATCGACGCTGTGCTCGTCCGCCAGAACTGGTGCCAATCGCTCATAAGACGATGGCCGGTCATCGACCAACAGAACCCGCCCGCCTTTGCCGGTGTCGGCAACCGCTTCGCGCTCCGGTGCGTTGACGCCGATTTCGAGCGATGTAATCGCGCGCATGCGCAACTCATCGGTCATCATCTTCAGCCGCGTCAGCGACGCGCAATCATGACAACGTCGGACACCGGTTTGGTCAGAAAATCATCCGCGCCTGCGTCGAGCCCCCGCACGCGATCGGCGGGACTGTCGAGCGCCGTGACCATGACGACCGGAATAAAATGTGTTTTAGGATTCGACTTGAGACGGCGGCAAACCTCAAAACCGTCGATGTCCGGCATCATGACGTCGAGCAGGACGATGTCGCATTCTGCGCGTTCGCAGATTTCCAGCGCCTGCATTCCGCAATTGGCGGTCACAACATCGAAGTATTCGGCCGACAGACGCGCTTCGAGCAACTTGACGTTGGCGAGCACGTCATCGACGACCAGAACACGGGCAGACATTTGCGTCTCCTAACCGATAAACCGAAGGACGGTTTCGATAAATTTTCCGACCGAGATCGGCTTGGACAAATAGGCCTCGCAGCCACCTTCACGAATTCGTTCTTCATCGCCCTTCATGGCGAAGGCCGTGACCGCGACGACCGGAATGGCGCGCAGCTCGGCGTCGGCCTTGAGCCAACGCGTAACATCAAGGCCGGAGACCTCGGGAAGCTGGATATCCATTAGGATGAGAGACGGCTGATGCTTGCGGGCGAGATCGAGAGCCTCAACGCCATTTCGCGTGCCGACCGTCTCGTAACCGTGAGCCTCCAGCAGATCGCGAAAGAGCTTCATGTTTAGCTCGTTGTCCTCCACGATCAGGACGGTTTTCGCCATCCTGCCCTCCAATCCCCGTAAAATGCCCGCATCTGGCCGGATCGATACAATCCGCCACGCCAAAGTGACTCGGGCATGATGGGTTCCAAATTAGAGGCGATAAGTTACGGAAAGGCAAAGATCGACGATGAGAAAGGGCCCCTCCGACCCTCGTGAAGTTGCTGAAATCGTGGCGATTCAGGCACTTTCCTTCCTCGCGTCGGACCCCGAACGGCTAGGGTTGTTCCTGTCCGAAAGCGGTATCGGGCCGCAGACCCTGCGCACCTCAGCGGCCGACCCGAAATTCCATGCAGGCGTACTCGATTTCATCCTGCGCGACGATGCGACGGTGAAGGCATTCGCCGGCATCTCCCAACTCACCCCGGAGACGGTCGCGAACGCGCGCGAAGAGTGATCGTGTGAGCGCCGACCCAACCGCTGACATACCCGGATTTTGCCGCGACTGTCTTTGCGATGTCGCGATGTCAGCGCCGCGCTGCGCCGAATGCGGGTCCCCTCGCCTCGTCCGCCATCGCGTGCTCAATTCGCTAACGCTCGCTCATATCGATTGCGACGCGTTCTACGCGACCGTCGAGAAACGCGACAATCCGGATATCGCCGATAAACCCGTCATCATCGGCGGCGGCAAGCGTGGCGTAGTCTCAGCCGCCTGCTACATCTCGCGCACCTACGGCGTTCGCTCCGCGATGCCGATGTTCAAGGCGCTGGCGTTGTGCCCGCATGCGGTCGTCGTGCGACCCGACATGGCGAAGTATGTCCGCGTTGGACGAGAGGTGCGGCAGGCCATGCTCACGCTCACACCGCTGATCGAACCGCTGTCGATCGACGAAGCTTTCCTCGATCTGTCCGGCACCGAACGCTTACACGGGACCATCGCGGCGAAAACACTGGCGAAATTTGCCAGCACTGTTCAGCGCAATGTTGGCATCACGGTTTCGGTCGGCCTTTCGGTGAATAAATTTCTCGCAAAGATCGCTTCGGATTTGGACAAGCCGCGCGGTTTTGCGGCCATCGACCAGGAGGACGCCCGCACGCTGATGGCTGACCGGCCTGTCGGTTTCATCTACGGCGTCGGACCAGCCTCCCAGGAGAAGCTGTCGCAACACGGTTTTCGAACGATCAAGGATTTGCAACGCGCCGACGAAGTCGAATTGATGAAACAATATGGGCCGGAAGGACGGCGGCTGTGGCGGCTGGCGCGCGGCATTGACGACCGCAAAGGCTGGAGAAGATTCTTTGGCGGCTCTGCGAAAAAGTATCGTCCCGTCTCAAGAGCGGCGATCTTTCGGGATCGACCATCACGCTAAAGCTCAAGACCGCCGATTTCCGCCAGCGCACGAGGTCGCAATCGATCCTTGTGCCGACGCAATTGGCGAGCCGGATTTTTGCAACCGTGAAGGAAATGCTGGCCAAAGAAATCGACGGCACGGCGTTTCGCTTGATTGGCGCGGGCGTCAGTGCATTAAAGTCCGGAGTCGGCGCCGACGATCATGATTTACTGGATCGCCGCGCCGCGCATGCAGAACGTGCAATGGATGATGTTCGCAAGAAATTCGGAAAAGATTCTGTCATAAGAGGGATTGCATATGATGGACCGGCGAAGACGAACTGAGCCTTAGCAGCATCACTTGCAGGGCTTGCTGTCCTTGATGTCAATCTTGCCCATTGCACCGGCGATGACGAAATCGTTGTAGTCCAGCATCAATGCGCGCGATACACCGTCCTCGTACAACTCGAACGTCATCGCGTAGACCGGCGTTTGCTCGCCCGCATCCGCTTTCGTCGCGGCGTCATAGTAACTTACCGTCACAGGCCAGCGCGTCAGCGTCTTGAAATTGTCATTGGTTGTAGTCGGGTCTGGCTTTACTGGCGCGCGTGTTCCTGGAATCGGTTGACCGATGACCGTGAGCGTATTGTAAACCTTCTCGCCATTGTCAGACCCGTCATAGATGACAAGTTCGAGCAGAGATTTACCCGCCCGCGCCGCATCGATGATGAGCCGTACCTGCTCGGTCGGAAATACCGCGTTCTCGATCGTAAATGTCTTCGCCGTCGGTTGTTTCAGTTTGACCGTTACCGTCTTGCCGGTCCGTTCCGCGATACCATCGACCGATGTCACGTCATTATCGTTCATGCGCGTTTCGATCTTGAAGCGGTAATTGTTGCCGCCGCCATCTTCCCAGCTTGTCGAGCGAAGATCGCTGAATGTCGATTTGCTCTCGCCTGTATCGAGCTGCGAGACCTGACGGAAATCCGTGGTGTAGCCTTCGCAGGCGCTGCCGGTGAAATTGTAGAGGATGCGACCTGTTGCATTGTTGACCGTCGCATTGCCACGCGATTTCTGCAGACTGAGATCGTAAACTGCCTGATGCGGCAGGAAGGGGACGCTGGACGCTGCCTCCGCCCGCGATGTCCCAATGCTTTCTGCGCATATCGCTGCCAAAGCCAGAGCCAACATGGCAGAAGAAATACGGTTCGCGGAATGCATGGTCGCTCCTCAAATATCGAATCAAACGATAGTAACAGCGCAACGTTCCGGCAACCGATTGCGCCGCGCTCAATAGTCCCACAGAGGCGCGAAAAGTGACCGTTTTGAGGGGATTGCCCTGCATTATGGTAGGTGGACATCACGCTTTCGATAGGCGACATAAAGCAGCGCGTGGTGACGAAACTTATCGACAATAGCGAGGCAGACATGGCGGGAAGCGTTGAGCAAAAGTTGAGAGCGCTGGGCATCGAGTTGCATGAACCCAAGGCACCCGCCGCCAACTATGTCGGGTTCGTACGTACCGGCAGCCTCCTCATCGTATCGGGACAAGTCTGCTACAGCCCCGACGGCAAACTGATCGCCAAGGGGAAACTTGGTGCCGGCGTCAGCGTCGAACAGGGTGTTGCTGCGGCACGTGGCTGCGCGGTCAATATCCTTGCGCAGGTGAAGATGGCGCTCGGCGATCTCGACAAGGTCGTGCGTGTCGTGCGCCTCGGCGGTTTCGTCAACTCCGCGTCCGACTTCTTCGAGGGACCCAAGGTGCTGAACGGTGCTTCGGATTTGATGGTCGCCGCATTCGGTGACAAGGGCCGCCATGCACGTACCACCGTTGGCGTTGCGTCGTTACCGTCCGATGCCGCAGTCGAGGTCGACGCCATATTCGAGGTGTCATAATTTTGTTTTCGCGCGTGCCTTCATGGCTGACGGCGAGACCCGTTGCGCACCGCGGCCTGCATGATCGCGCGCGCGGCATCGTCGAAAACATGCCATCGGCGATCGACGCTGCCGTTGCGAAGAACTTCAGCATCGAGGTCGATCTGCAACTCACCGCCGATGGCGAAGCGATGGTACATCACGACTATGAGCTAGGACGGCTGACCGTAGGCAGCGGCGAATTACTCTCCAAAACCGCTGACGAACTGAAGGCCGTCGCGTTCAAGGATACGACGGACCGAATGATGACGCTGGGCGATCTTTGCGCCCGCGTCGATGGCCGCGTGCCGCTGGTGCTTGAGGTCAAAAGCCGCTTCGGCGGTGACCGCAAACTGGTGACGCGCATGGCACATGTGCTGGCATCCTATCGCGGGCCAGCGGTGGCGATGTCATTCGACCCGGACCAAGTGCTGGCGATCCGCGATCTCATCCCTCAAATTCCTCGCGGCGTCGTTGCGCAGCGTCGATACAACGACGGCGAATGGAAACAGCTACCTCCCGCCAAAATTCACGAGATGCTTGGCCTTCGTCACGCTTTCCGCACCCGGCCGCATTTCGTGGCGTATTGGGTCAACGAATTGCCCGCCCCTGCTCCATGGATCGCGCATAACATTTTTGGCTGCGCGCTGCTGACCTGGACGGTGCGGACGTCGGAACAGCGCGCACGCGCGGCGCGTTTTGCAGACCAGATGATATTTGAGGGATTTGTGCCGGAGACTTGAGAGGGTGACAAGGTTGGCTTTTCTATGAAGCACTTGAAGTCATCCGAGCGAAAGCCAATCTAACACACGACACGGACTCGATTTTTCAAAACCAAGCGGTGCGCAAGCCCATTGACGGACTCGTCCGACATCACGCTCGAAGCCATATCGTCCGTCACGCAAATCACGGCGGACGACTGGAACGCATGCGCGAATCCGACCAGCGGCGAAAAAGCCGCGTCATCCAATTCTCCAGATGATTCGCGCAAGGATTCAAAAGCGGACTACAACCCGTTCGTTTCACACGCTTTTTTCACCGCGCTTGAAGCGTCGGTTTCGGCGACGGCACGCACCGGCTGGGCGGCGCGCCATCTGATCGCGCGCTGCAGCGGCAAGGTTGAGGGCATCGTGCCGTGCTATTTGAAAAATCATTCGCAGGGAGAATATGTCTTCGATCACGGCTGGGCCGACGCATTCGAACGCGCAGGCGGAAGCTATTATCCAAAGTTGCAGGCGACTGTTCCCTTCACGCCCGCCACAGGTCCGCGCCTGCTCGTGCGTCCCGGTGCCAGCTCGACAAGAATTCGCGCGTCAGATACGGATGGCCCCACTTGCGCGAGCCGGTTTCCATATAGAAATCGAAAAACGCGTCCCACGCGTCCGGCGTGATTGCGTCGCCGCTGAGAGCATGAATAGTGATGCCGTTCGCCAAGGCCTCGCGCCGCTCGCGCCGGATTGCCTTGCGGTGACGAGAGTTGAGGGTGCTGAGGAAATCTTCGAACGTCGTGTAGCCGTTATTGTGCCAGTGAAACTGCTGATCGGTGCGCTGCAGAAATCCGTGCTGAGCGAGAAATGTCCATTCCGCCTCACGCGCGAAGGTGACGTGAACCGATGACGCCTGCGTCGCGTCGCACAGTCCGATCAGGCCACCCG